>JAFQZI010000130.1 GCA_017406005.1 Oscillospiraceae bacterium
AGATCACGGTAATAACCGGTCACGGAAGTGATCACCTCCATATCAGTTCTTTTCAAGGGTTGGAGCAATTTTAAATTTGCACCCACCCCCTATACTTTTTGGCGTTTCTCGAGATACGCCAAAAGGTTTGCTCCGGGGCTGTTTTATCACAGTCTGATTCTCCTATGGAGTTAGTATTAGAAATCCTCAGTATCTCACCAGATCCAAAAAATGTGATTTTCTGAATGTATAACCCGATCACTCCTTTTACCAGAAGCCGTATCGAATCAGTATCTCCTCTGAAAAGAATAACCTCACCGCAACGATCCAGATCATACCACACACTCCTTCTTATGTAAAACAAAAAGTCTGGAACAACAGCTACAGGCAGCCGGCCCGAGACGAGACAAGAGACTCCGCTTAGAGGGTGCAACTTAGGGATTATCAATCTCTGGGGAGAAACGCAACAAAGGGGATGTCTCAACAGGCAGACCCGAAGGAAGCGTAAAATAACGGCAGCCGTCCCTTGAAAGAGGGGCGGCTGTCGGCGTATAATTTAGGTGTGAAACAAAACCACACGCAGGTAGATTTTACTCTGTATGAAGCAGAGCGTCAACTAAAACTACCGATGGAAACAGAAATATTTATCGCAGCAGATGATCCGGTGAGATTGGTAAGCGCCGTAGTGGGAAGGATGGACATCAAAAAGATCGAGCGCTCCTACTCCCGGGAGGGGAGAAACGAATATCCGCCGAGGATTCTGCTAAAGGTCATGATCTATGCGTACATGCGAATGATGTACAGTTCGCGGGAGATTGAGAGAGCTTGCCGGGAAAACATCTGCTTCATGTATCTGCTGGGAGACAATCCCGCACCGGATCATAACACGATCGCGCGGTTTCGGGCTGAGCGTCTGGCAGGCTGCGAAAAGGAACTGCTGGAGCAGTTTGTGGCGATGCTTGTGGAATGGGGCTTAGTAAGTCTGGCAACGGTGTTCATCGACGGGACAAAGATTGAAGCCAATGCGAACCGGTACAGCTTTGTGTGGAAGAAAAGTGTGGAGAAGAAGCTTGTAAGGCTGAGAGACCAGATTGGGAAAGAACTGCCGGGAATGGTACAGTCCATCGGCGTAAAGTGGCACATTCCGACAGAACTGCAGATCCATCACCTGAAAAAACTTCGGAAGAAGCTGTACGCCAGAGCGGAAGCAGAATCTCTCGTATGGGAGTCAGGCAAAGGGCATCATAAGAAACCACTGCAAAAGGCGATAGAAACGGTGAACGCATGGCTGGAGAAATGGAAGAAATACACACAGGATCTGCATATCTGCGGAGATCGAAACAGCTATTGCAAGACGGATCACGACGCCACGTTCATGCACATGAAGGAAGATCACATGCGCAACGGGCAGCTCAAGCCGGGATACAACGTGAATGTAGCGACCTCGGAGGAGTTCATCGTCGGCAACTACATCAGTGCAGATCGGAACGATGTATATACACTGATCCCGTTTGCAGAGTATTTGAAGCGTTATCCGATCAAGCGGATATGCGTAGATTCCGGATATGAGAGCGAAGAAGTCTACTGCTACTTTGAAAAGGACGGCAGCATCAAACTGTACGTTAAGCCGTCCAATCACGAGCAGAAGAAGACGAAGAAATACCGCACGGACATCAGTCGCCGCGAGAATATGGCCTATAAAGCCGAGACCGACACATACACCTGTGCCAACGGGAAAGCAATTACTTTTGACAGTGTGAAGAAAAAGAAATCCCAAAACGGCTTTGAGATCGAAACCTCCGTCTACAGTTGCAAGGACTGTGCCGGCTGTCCGCTGAAAGAAAAATGTATTCGCGCCTGCGGGAGCAAAAAGACCTTGGAGGAGCGTAGCAAAGTCATCCATGTCTCCAAACGTTTTGCTCGACAGAGGGCGGAGATGGAGGAAAGAATCAACACCGAAGAAGGTAAGCTGATCCGCGTAAACCGCAGCATTCAGGCCGAGGGCGTCTTTGCTATGACCAAAGAGGACATGGGCTTTCGGAGATTTCTCCTCCGAGGCACGGTCAAGGTTGAGGTGGAATGGACACTTTTGAGCCTGGCATACAACGTCCTTAAGCTGCACCATAAAATACAGAAGGGCCGATTGGGAATAGGTCTTGTGGTTCCGAAGGGATTTCCGGCAGGTTTGTAGCTTTTTCAGAAAACCGAACATAGAAAAACCATCCGGGAGCGCCGTCTGTCTACGGTACTCTCTGGATGGTTTTCCATATTTTGACCCTGTTAGGCGCGGTCTGCCGATCTTTTTTCACAATCAGCACCGAATAAAAGAGGTGTTGCCTCTCAATAGCCGTTTTTGCTATTTTGAGACAACACCTTGATTTTTTCTTATGCTGTCAGAAGCTCAACCGCTACGCGCGCGGCTTCCCCGGCGTCATCCGTATAGGCGTCCGCTCCGATTTCGTCGCAGAAACCCTGCGTAATGGGTGCGCCGCCCACCATAATCTTGACCTGATCCCGAATGCCTGCTTCTTCCGCAAGTCTCACGACATCGCGCATCCCGCTCATCGTAGTCGTGAGCAGGGAGGAACAGGCAATGATATTGCAGTGCTGTTCCTTTGCCGTACGGACGAAGGTTTCCGGAGAAACATCCACTCCCAGGTCGATGACTTCCAATCCAACGCCTTCCAGCATGATCTTGACCAGGTTTTTCCCGATGTCGTGCAGATCTCCCTGTACGGTTCCGATACAGGCTTTGCCTACGGC
>JAFQZI010000131.1 GCA_017406005.1 Oscillospiraceae bacterium
AAGGGAAACAAGATTACGAAGATTATAGACAGTTGAGTATATTCAAGCATTGATCCGTAGAGCGAAGCGACCAGATACCCCGCTCGCGAAGCGAGTCAAGTGTCCAGTGGACACTTGAGTGCTTGCACCGGGGAGATTCATTTATACACTTTTTCCGATTGCTTCTCCCATCTTTACCGGGAATTCCGCTCCGAGTTTTGAAGCCTTCTGGATATCTTCACGCAAAACAGCGGCATCTTTTTTCAATAATACAAGAATCGTGGAGCCTCCGTATGCGAAATGTCCTTTTTCCTCGCCCCTCTTCACGGTTCCGGCTTCCGGATGGTTGTTTACGATTCTCCCGACGAGCATGGCCCCGACCTCCGCCTGGATCAGTCTGCCAAATGATTCCGTGTCGATAACACTGAGGCTGCGGCAGTTTTCTGCAAAAACGGGTTTGTTTTGCAGAGCGACAGGCTGTACCGTGTGCAGAACACCGGGGATAAAGAAATCATGTTCCTTTTTTCCGCTTTCTATATAGCAGTAACGGTGGTAGTGATTCACCCAGAGGCGGAAGATCAGGCAGGTTCCGCCCTTGAATTCCTCTGCAAGCTTCTTGAATCTGACAAGCTGAACGATGTCAAACTGCGATTGCTTTACCGGGAATACGCTCCCGTCCTGGATCGGAACGGCTGTAAGCAGCCCGTCGCAGGGTGCTATCAGCGTATGAGGATCGGATGAAATCTTTCTTTTTCCCGGCTTCAGAGGCCTGCAGAAGAAATCATTGAAGCTTTGAATATCGGAGAGGTCGTATTCTTTTGTTCCTATGGCATAGTGCCGTTTAAATGGTTCGATAAGGATTTTTGAAGCCTTGGTGTCTAAAAGCTTTCCGCAGACCTGAGAGACAGGCCGGCTTGTAAGAGGCTTGAGCAAAACTCTTCCCGCTGTCGTCTGGTAAAGAAAATGAAGGATATCCATTCTTATTATTTCTTAACGAAAGGAATTAGCAGAAACATGATCAGTTCTCCAACACCGATAAGCACAAGGATCAGGAGTTTCTTGTTGTCCGGCTTCTTTATATTGAAGTTTGCCAGGAAAAGCACAGACATCAAAAGCATCACACCGAAGTAGGTGAGGGAGAGATCAAAACGTAGATAGTAATTCAGCAGTAAAACAAGAGGAAAGACAAGTGCTGCAGACGTCACCGGCAGCCCAGTATAATACTCTGAACCGAGAGTCCTCTTCTGTTCTGCCCGTTGATCCTCTGTCGCGTTGAAATAGGCCAGGCGGATCATAGCGGCGAGAACATAGATCAGCGCAATGATAATCAGCACTATGGGATACCACTGAAGCTTTCCCGTATCTTCAATCCGATAGGGGACATCGGAAAAGAACGGGCTTGACCGCAGCACAGAGATTCCGACGGCTGCCGGCAGGACGCCGAAGGAAATCAGGTCGGCAAAAGAATCGATCTGCACGCCGAATTCTTTTTCAAGGTCACTCCGATCCTTTTTTGTCCTGGCCACTTTTCCGTCAAAAGTGTCAAACAGCCCCGAGAGCATCATGCAGAACGTCCCCAGGTAAGGATGGCCGAATCCTGTCATGGCAATGATCATACCGGTGACCCCGGAAATCAGGGACAGGTATGTGAGGATAACGGTATAGTCATAAACGCCTATCATGAGTTGTTTTCTTCCTTTCCTCAATATACATTCTTTCACACAGTAATATTTTAACCGATGGTTGCCCATCTTTCAAGAAAAAAGTTGCCGGATTTAAAAAACCCGGCAACTTTTTAGTATCTGCGTAATATTTTAAAAATTCCCGCCGTTCCAGCCCCAGAGTTCACTCGGCTCATGACTGATATAGATTCGATCCTTCGGTATTCCGAGCATCCTGTTCACGGTTTCGCAGAAGCCTGCGGTCACCATATCATAGTATTTCTGTGCGGGCTGGCCGAAAGTTTTCAGCGTGATCATCGCTGTCGGCTCTTCCGATCCGGCAAAGGTCATAAAAGCCTCATCGTCTATGCTGGTCATGATCCAGTTTTCTGTTTTTCCTGGGATCAACTCGATGGTTTTCGCCAGAGCTTTACTCAGTTCCTTTTTCTTCTCTACTTTCACGTTTGTTTTGATATTGCAGTAAGGCATTGTTATATCCTCCATATTGTTAAAATGTGTATAGATTCTATCACATAGTGGAATTAATGGCAATAAAAATGCAGCAGATAACAATGTGCCATATAGCATAAAAAAAGAAGAAATAGCTAAATTAACGAACAATTTAACTACTTCTTCTTAATGCGGGTAACAGGACTTGAACCTGCACGCCTCTCAGCATGAGAACCTAAATCTCACATGTCTGCCAATTCCATCATACCCGCGTATAAAACGAAACTACCTGCATAGCAGGTAGTTCACTGGAGCGGCTTACGAGGCTCGAACTCGCTACCTCCACCTTGGCAAGGTGGCGCTCTACCAGATGAGCTAAAGCCGCACTGCTTTTTTTATTATAATCAGAAAATCCCTTTTGTCAAGCAGAAGTTTTGAAAAATAATTTGAAAAATGAAATGCTTCCATCATTCCTTTTTCTTGACAAACGAACTCAGTATGGTAAAATTTATAAAATAGGTGACGGAATCTTAACCGCTGATTTCTGTTGTGTTTTAACTGTGAGGGGATGGATTATGCCGACAAAAGGGAAGAAAAACGAAACAAAAAGCGTATCCAAGTCAACATCCGCCAAGGCACAGAAGCCTGACAAAACATATATCAACCGCGAGCTGAGCTGGCTCGCGTTTAACCAGCGTGTTCTGCTGGAGGCAGCGGACAAGTCTGTTCCGTTGCTGGAGCGGCTTAAATTCCTGATGATCTTCCAGTCCAACCAGGAGGAGTTTTTCCGGGTCCGTATGGGGATTCTGATGCACCGGGCTCTGCTGGAACCGGAGAATTGCGATCCTCTGACAGGCCTTCGGCCGGATGAACAGATCAGGGAAATCCTGAAGATCACCAGGGAACAGCAGACTCTGACGGAAAGTGTCTGGAAGGGTATTCGGGAGGAGCTCAAAGCAAACGGGATCGAAGTGCTGGATTTCAAAAAAATCAGCAAAGTCGATGATCTGATGAGCAAAAAGCTCTTCGGAGATATGAAAAACTCCATTGTTCCCACTATTCTGGATATCAATCAGCCGCTGCCGTTTCTGTGGGGAGAAGAGTCCTATATTGTTGCATTCCTCGGCAGGACGACGGAACAATAGATAGCCGTGATTCCCTTGAACCGTGTTCCGGGCTATCTTACCTTTGAAATCGACGGCTGCCAGAAAATCGTCCTCACCTCACAGCTGATCCGCCATTTCCTTCCGCTTTTGTTGAAGAAGGAAACCGTGATGCAGTCAGCCGTCGTGAGGGTAACCCGCAATGCGGACGTTTTTCTTTCCAATGTGGAAATGCGCGGTACAGATGACCTGCGGCAGAAGATGTCTTCCATGCTGACGAAGCGCAAACGTGAAATGCCCGTCCGTGTGCAGATTTACGGCAAGCTGACGGAGCCGGAGAGAACCCTTTTGCTGAAAAAGCTCCGGGTTCCCGAGCGTTTTGTTTTTACCCCTTCCGTTCCGTTTGATCTTTCCTTCCGATCCTGCATTGAAGGGCCTGCCGGTTTCCGGTATGAACCGCATAAGCCGGTACGTGATATCGGGCTGAAGAAGGGCGATTATTTCCGGTATATAGAAAATCATGATCTCCTGATGAGTTTTCCTTTCCAGAGCATGCTTCAGTTTGTCGACCTGATTTACGAAGCGGCTGATGACCCGGATGTGCTTTCCATCAAGATCACGCTCTACCGGATGTCTGCCAGCAGTAAAATTGCGGCTGCGCTTGCCTATGCGGCAGACAGAGGCAAGGATGTACTTTGCCTGCTGGAGCTTCGTGCCCGGTTTGATGAACAGAACAATATCGACTATTCCGAAATGCTGGAGGACGCCGGCTGCCGCGTGATCTACGGTCTGCCGGAATACAAAGTGCACAGCAAGCTGTGTGTGATCACGAGAGATCACGGCGGTAATATCTCCCATATTACACAGGTTGGAACCGGAAACTACAATGAGATTACCGGTGAACAGTATACCGACCTCTCTCTGATTACAGCTGACGAAGAAGCTGCCGCAGATGCGGAAGCAGCATTTGCAGCCTTGATCGACGGTGAACTCCCGCCGGAAGCAAAAAAGCTTTGGGTTGCACCGCTGAGCTTCAAGAGCCGTGTGCTTGAGATGCTCGATGAAGAGATCGCCAAGGGCAGTGAAGGCAGGGTTGCCATCAAAGTAAATGCGATGAACAATCCTGACATTATGCAGAAGCTGATCGAATGCTCTCAGGCGGGTGTGAAAGTGGAACTCTTCATCCGCGGGATTTGCTGCCTGCGTCCCGGCATACCCGGAAAGACTGATAATATCACGGTCACCAGTGTGATCGGCCGCTGGCTGGAACATTCCCGGATTTACAAGTTCGGGGAAGGGGATGAAGCAAAGATCTTTATCGGCTCGGGTGACCTTCTCAACCGCAATCTGGAGCGCCGCGTGGAAGCTTTTGCCGAAGTCACAACACAGGAGACGCGGGAGCAGATCAATATCATTCTGGATGCCCTGCGTGCCGATCATGAAAAATCGAGGCGTATGCTGCCGGACGGAAATTATATTCGTGAAGAGGGCGGAGAAGGGACGTCTTCGCAGGAAGCGTTGTATCACTATTTCAGCAATTTCCGTGTCTCTTCTGCAGAGGAAGCAGAGGAAAGCGTTATAAAACCGGAGGATCTTCCCGAGCCGCCGGAAGAAAAAACGGAGACCGCTGTCGAACCGGAAAGTCTTTCCGAAATGGAAACAATCCTTGAAGCGGAATCTTCTTCAGATAGTGAAATCCCGGATGTTCCTGAAACCCCTGTGAAACCGGAACCGTCCAAACAGGCAGAGGAAGCATTGCCCGAAGCAGCTCCCGCTCCGGCTTCTTATGATACACCGGCGCAGGAGGAAAAGAGTGAAATCCCTCAGAAGAAATCTTTCTTCAGTAAAATCATAGACCTGTTCTTCGGCTGATGAGCCGGAATCAGGATGAAATCAATAAAAAATCGGAGGAGTATACCATGTCAGAATCCTATAATATCTGCCTTGATGTCGGCGGCACAAAAGTACTCGGTGCTATTTTCAATGAAAAGAAAGAGATTATCTATCGCCTGAAAAAGAAGTCCAAAGGGGAAGGCAATTCCACCCAGAACGTGGAAAAAGTCATCATCAGTGTTGTGGAAGAGATGATTGAAGAATCCGGCATCAGCAAAAAGGATATTCATGCTATTTCCTCCAGCGCGCCGGGTGTCATTGACCAGAAAGAGGGGGTTGTGCTCTTCACCCCGAATCTTCCCTGGCGGAACTACGACATCCGTTCTTCCATGGAAAAGAAATTCGGGATTCCCTTCTACATCGGCAATGATGTAAATCTCGGTGTTCTCGGTGAATTTAAATACGGCGCCGCCCGGGGCTATCAGAATGTCGTCGGCTTTTTTGTCGGCACCGGCATAGGCGGAGGGCTTATTCTCAACGGAGAACTCTATACTGGCAACCAGTTTAAAGCCGCGGAATACGGCCATATGATTCTCGATCCCGAAGGGCCTCTCTGCAACTGTGGGCAGCGCGGCTGCCTGGAAGCTTTCTCCAGCAAACAGGGCATGAGCGCCTATATCCGCCAGCAGGTTTCCCGCGGGCGTGAAAGTATGATGGCGGATGCCGTCAGCGAAGGCGTATTTCGCAGCAAACAGCTGAAAAAGGCGATCGCAGCAAAAGATGCTGTCGCAATGGAGGCGGTTGACCGTGCCTGCCATTATCTCGCCGTTGCTACCGGCAATATGATCAATACAATCAGCCCTGATCTCGTGATCTATGGCGGAGGCATTATTGAAGCTCTCGGTGATCTCTTCCTCGAAAAGATACTCGCTGAGGTTGACAGATACTGTATGACTGCCATTCGTCCCACAGTCGATATCAAAAATGCGGCGCTCGGAGATGACTCCGTGATTTACGGTGCACTGGCTCTGATTGAGGGTTGACGGCACGGGTGAAAAGAAAAGTCGCAATATTAGTGGTTCTGCTTATCATTTCGCTTTCCACAGTGACCTTTCTGACCGTGAAGTATGTCCATACCGTTCGGCTTTTTAACCAGTTTTATCAGTCGGCAAGAGAGACGGCAGCCAGGATTGATGCGGAAACTGCAGAACTTGAGGAGGAAATTTTCATTCTGCAGCAGAATATCGACAGCCTCCAGGATCAGCTTGAAAGCGTGACGGCAGAACGTGATGAGCTGGCAAGCAGGCTGTCCGATTCAGCCTGAGGGGAAATACAGGAGAAGCATATGAATATCATTACCATTGGAAGACAATTCGGCAGCGGCGGGCGTGAACTGGGAAAACGTCTTTCCGATGCTCTGGGCTATGATTATTATGATCGTGAAATCATTACCGCCATTGCCGAAAAATCGGGCATGAATGCCTCCTATGTGGAAAAAGCGCTGGAAAGCAGTGACTGGAGAAACTACAATTTTACTTTTATGCATTCCTTCAGCATGGATTCCGTGATGCAGTCAGAGAAGGTGAAACTGCTTTCCGAGCAGCGCCGCGTGATTGACGGGATTGCCGAATCCGGCAAAAACTGCGTCATTGTCGGCCGAAATGCGGATATCCTTCTGGAAAACTATAATCCCTTCAGCATTTTTGTCTGCGCTGATCTGGAAGCGCGTATCCGGCGCTGTGAAGAGCGTTCCGCGGAAGGGGAGAACCTAACCAGGCGTCAGCTGGAAGCAAACATCCGGCGTATTGATAAAAACCGTGCCCTTTCCCGGGAAATCATTTCCGAGAAGAAGTGGGGAGAAGCGGGTTCCTACCATCTTGTTGTGAACACGACGGGCTGGGATCTGAAGGAGCTCACGGCGGCAGTGGCAGATTTTGCCCTGAAGTTTTTTGAGAGGTCAGTATGATTTATGCTATTCTGATGGCGGTTGCCTTTATCGGAGCAGCCAGCCTTGTGACGATCCTGATTATCACAAAGAAACGGGAAAACGAATCCTATGAGATCGATGATGAATACGAGGCTGTCTATCCTCCTCCCGATGACCGGACAGGTCCGAAAATGGGAGCAGACAGGCGGGAGGCGATCTTCAGCGGCCAGAAGTACGGGAGGGACGATTTCGGCTATTCGGAATCCAACCCGGTCTGTACTTCGTCAGTCCTTTCCGGAGAAAAATATCTTGCCCTACTGAGGACGGATTCCGGAGAAATGCTGCAGTGGATTCGGGAAGGCTCGATTTCTATTCAAAATCTTCACGGCGCCGGACCCGTAAACGAGGAAGTATATACCCTTTATCTGCACGGGGAAAGCTACCGTAAGCTTTATATCTGCCCGTACGGCAGGAATTCCACCCATGTTCCTGCCGGCCTTGCTCTTGCCTCTAACGGGGAACCGGCACCTTACGGCGGCAGCGTTCTGGCTGAAGCACGGGAAAAGGGGATTACCGAACAGCAGGTTCTTGCGAAACAGGCACTCATTTACCAAAACAGTTCGCATGCTGCGGAACAGGATAGCTCTCTGCGGAAAGAGAAGGGAACCCATGTGAAAGCGGAGGCGCCGGATAACAAGCCGAAGGCAGCAGAGGCATCTTCCCCAGCTTCTTTTCCCAATTATCTTCCCGGTTTTGAGCCGGAAAATGTCAAACCGGCTCTGGATCGGTTCCTTGCTGTGATGGAAAGGGAGTATCCGGATCATGTGATTGCCGGCAGCTCCTGGGACCATGACAAATGGGACAAGGCAGCATCTATGCTTTGCAAGGTTCTCGGTTACAGCAGCGGTTCCGATTTTTTGGAAGCGTACGGTTTTACGGTGGAGAAAGAGCGCTGAGAATGGACGAATACAGGCTTCACAGAGCCATTTATCGCACGGTGCGCTTCTGGGGTACTCCGATTGTCAGGTCAATCTACGGCTATTCCTGTGAGAATCTGAAGGGGATCCCGGGTCCCATCCTCCTCCTCGCAAACCATAACACGGATATGGATCCCGGTTTTGTCGGGATTGCTTCCGGGGAGCCGATTTATTTTGTTGCCACGGAAAAGCTCCTTCGCATGGGGCTGCTTTCTCCTGTTTTGATTAATTTGTTTCATCCTATTATTCATTACAAAGGAAAAGCCGGAATCTCCAGTGTGAAAGAGATCCTTGCAAGGCTTAAGAACAACAGAAATGTGGCTCTCTTTCCGGAGGGAAACCGGTCATTCAACGGTCTGACCGGAGATTTCCTCTCATCCACAGGAAAGATGGCCAGGCGCTCCGGGGCTACGCTCGTTACCTACCGCCTTCACGGCGGTTATTTTACCTCTCCGAGATGGAGCACCGCGATGCGAAAAGGCAGGATCCGCGGAGAGATCGCAAACATATATCCTCCCGAAAAGCTGAAAAGCATGACGGAAGAAGAAATCAATGAGGCGATCCGGAAGGATCTCTATGTCGATGCCTATGCAGATCAGGAAAGAGATAGGATCCCGTATCGAGGCAAAGATCTTGCTCTGGGGATGGAATCCACACTTTTTTCCTGTCCTCAGTGCGGTTCGATTTCCTCTCTGCACAGCAAAGGGGACAGTATCACCTGCAGCTGCGGATATTCTGCAGAATACGACGAATACGGTTATCTGCATGATAACCGGGGACAAACTGCCACGATAACCCAGTTGGATGCCCTGCAGAGGGAAAAGATCTCCGCTCTCGCAGAGCAGGTGGAAGACATCCTTCTCTTTGAGGATGCTGTCAATGCTGAAACCATCGGACCTGACCATAAAGTCCTCTCTATAAAAAAGACAATCCTTCGGGCCTGGAGAAACAGGCTTTCTGTCGGTGATGACGTCCTGCCGTTTCAGCAGATCACTGGCATGGCAATCAATCAGCGCAATCTTCTTATCCTGCACCTTTCGGAAGGGGAAAAACATCTGGAACTGTCCGGAGACATCTCCTTCAGTGCGCTGAAGTATCTATATCTCTATCAGTCAGCGAGAAACAAGAATGAAAAAATCTGATTTTTCCTTTTACCTTCCGGAAGAGCTCATAGCTCAGACCCCGATAGAAAAACGCGATGCTTCCAGGCTTCTCTGTCTGGATAAACAGACGGGAGCTTTGGAGCACCGTCATTTTTATGAGCTGCCGGAGCTTTTAAGGGAAGGGGACTGCCTGGTGCTCAATAATTCTCGCGTTCTCCCTGCACGACTCATCGGGATGAGACCGACCGGCGGAGCAGTTGAGCTCGTGCTGCTGCGTGATCTCGGCGATAACCGCTGGGAATGCTTGTCACGCCCGGGGAGAAAAACGAAACCCAGACAGCAGATCCTTTTCGGAGAAGGGGAGCTGCAGGCTGTAGTCGAAGAGACCGTATCCGGCGGAAACCGTATCGTTCGCTTTTCCTATGAGGGCATCTTCCTGGAAGTGCTTGAACATCTCGGAAAAATGCCCCTGCCGCCCTATATCAGGCAGGAATTGAAAGACCCTGAACGGTATCAGACAGTTTATTCCAAAGAGCTCGGAAGTGCGGCGGCTCCGACAGCCGGCCTTCATTTTACGCAGAAACTTCTGGAAACAATCCGGAAGAAAGGCGTTTTGACGGAGTTTGTAACACTTCATGTCGGTCTCGGCACGTTCCGCCCTGTCAAGGAAGAAGAAATAGAAGATCACGAGATGCATTCGGAATTCTGCATGATCCCTCCCGAAACGGCAGAAGCGGTCAACCGTACACGAAAGAACGGAGGCAGGATCATTGCTGTTGGAACGACATCCTGCCGGACGCTTGAAAGCTTTTCCCGTGAAGACGGAACGTTGGAAGCTTCTTCCGGGTGGACGGATATTTTTATTTATCCCGGCTACCGTTTCAAATGTATTGATGCACTCATTACGAATTTTCATCTGCCGGAAAGCACGCTGATTATGCTGGTCTCGGCTCTCGCCGGACGTGAAAATATCCTGAATGCCTATAACACTGCAGTTGCTGAGAAATACAGATTTTTCAGTTTCGGCGATGCGATGTTCATCTCTTAACTGGATTCTTTCGCAGGAAAAATCGATTATCGCAGGAGAATTCTTATGTATAGATTGATCAAACAGGAAGGCCATGCCCGCAGAGGAGAATTTGAAACACCTCACGGGACAGTTCAGACACCTGTTTTTATGAACGTAGGGACACAGGGGGCAATCAAGGGAGCTCTTTCTGCGGAAGATCTGAAAACAATCCGCTGTCAGGTGGAGCTGTCCAATACCTACCACCTGCACGTACGGCCGGGGGATGAATTGATCAAAAGCCTTGGAGGACTGCACAGGTTTATGACCTGGGACGGGCCCATTCTGACGGACAGCGGCGGATTTCAGGTCTTTTCTCTCGCCTCCCTTCGGAAAATCAGGGAAGAAGGGGTCTCTTTCAACAGCCATGTTGACGGACGACATATTTTTATGGGGCCGGAAGAGAGCATGAGAATTCAGTCCAATCTCGGATCGGACATCGCAATGGCGTTTGATGAATGTGTCAAGATCCCTTCTCCGAGAAAATATGTGGAGCTTTCCTGTGACAGGACAGCCAGATGGCTGGAACGCTGTAAAAAAGCAAATGCGGAGTTTAATGCGAGGGACGATGCCGTCAACCCCGGGCAGATGCTCTGGGGCATCAACCAGGGAGCCGTTTTTCACGATATCCGTGTTGACCACATGAAACGCATTGCCGAGTTGGATCTCCCGGGTTATGCGATCGGCGGGCTTGCTGTAGGAGAGACACACCAGGAAATGTATGACACCATTGAGGCGGTGGAAGAGTACATGCCGAAGGACAGACCGCGCTATCTCATGGGAGTCGGAACACCCGGCAATATCATTGAGGGCGTTGCCCGCGGGATCGATTTCTTTGATTGTGTTATGCCTGCCAGGAACGGGCGCCACGGCCATTTGTTCACCTGGAACGGGATTATCAACATCCGCAATGAAAAATACCTCAGAGACGAAAGCCCGATTGACCCGGAATGTGACTGCCCGGTCTGCCGGCGTTACACCAGAGCTTATCTGAGGCATCTGTTCAAAGCGGAAGAAATGCTCGCCATGCGCTTCTCCGTGATGCATAATCTGTATTTTTACAACAGCCTGATGGAAAAAATCCGTCTTGCGCTGGAGACAGGACAGTTTGAGGAGTTCCGCAAGAAGTATTCTTCCGTTCTGGATCAAAGAATCTGAGGAAAGCCAAAACTTCCTACTTGCAAAGTCGCCAAACCTTAGGTATAATAAAATGAATTCTATTTGGAGGCAAAACGATGTTTCAAATTTTAACTGAAAATGCAGCTGCTGCAGGTACAGCCGGCCTGGGTTCCATGATTCCGATGATCGTGATTATGTTCGCGATTTTCTACTTCTTCATTATCCGTCCGGAAAACCAGAAGAAGAAAAAGACGGAAGAGATGAGAAGTTCTCTCTCCCTGGGTGACGAGATCACGACGATCGGCGGAATTACGGGAAAGCTCGTTCAGATCACGGAAGATACGATCACATTTGAGACCGGTGAAGACAGAGTCCGGATTCAGACGAAGAAATGGGCAATTTCCACCACGGCTAAGATGGAAGCGGAAGAAGCTGCCAAGGCAAAAACCGGCGGTGGCCTTTTCGGAATGGGCAGAAAGAAATAAACCTCTTTCCGTAAAAGCTGAAACATAAGCGAATTTCCATAAAATAGCGGAAAAAGCAGAAAGAATCGGCTTTCTGCTTTCTTCATTTCCGAGCGTTGACATAAAAAAGAAAAAATATTTTAATTTTTATGTAAATTCCTCTTGCATTTTTTACGATTTTGTAATATATTGTTACTACGAAATTATGTTAAGCAAGATTTCTTGCTGCAAGAGGGGTGCAGACCGTGACGAACAACGAAGTCCTGGAGATTTTTGAACGGTATCTGAGGAACGATAAGAAAGCCTCGGAAAATACGCTGAATTCCTATATGCGTGATATCCGGCAATTGTCTGAATACCTTCAGACGGAAACCGTTCATGGCCTGATCGATGCCGATGAAGCGGATCTGGACGGATATATCAGTTCTCTGCGCGAAGCAGGGAAGTCTGTCGCTACGGTTTCGCGCAGCATTGCTTCCATCAAATGCATGTATCAGCATCTGGTGATCAAGCAGTATCTGAAGCATAATCCCTCTCTGAAGCTGGTGCCGGATAAGGCAACACAGAAACTGCCTGAAATCCTGACCAGTGAGGAGATCAATACGCTGCTGGCTCAGCCCCAGTGTATTGATGCAAAGGGTTATCGTGACAAAGCGATGCTGGAGCTTCTCTATGCCACCGGCATCCGCGTTACGGAGCTGATCGACCTGAACGTGTCGGATGTGAACCTGCCCGGAGCAGTCATCCGCTGCCACAGCCGCGGGAAAGAGCGTTTCATCCCGATGTATCATGAGGCAGTCAAGGCACTGGATGATTATCTGCTCCTTGTTCGCCCGCAGATGATTGCAGATCCGTCGGAAGAGGCACTGTTTGTCAATGTGTCGGGAGAGCGCATGAGCCGCCAGGGCTTCTGGAAGATCATTAAGTTTTATACGAAAAAAGCCGGAATTGAGAGAGATATTACCCCACATACCCTCAGGCACTCGTTTGCGGCACACCTGCTGGAGAACGGAGCGGACATCCACGCCATCCAGGAGATGCTGGGACATGCAGATATTTCCTCTACGCAGGTCTATTCCAATCTTGTAAAGAAGCAGCTGAAGGATGTATACAACAAGGCACATCCGAGGGCATAAAATAGGGGAAACGAATGATTATTTTGGGGATTGACCCCGGAGTTGCGACCGTCGGGTTCGCAGCACTGAAATTCGAAAACAACCATTATCAGCTTATACGATGCGGCGTGATCAACACGCCGGCACACACGCCTCTCTCTGAGAGGCTTTCTGTGATTTATAACGATCTCAATGAGCTGATCAAAGCATTCAAGCCGGATGTAGTGGCGATTGAAGAGCTTTTTTTCAACACCAATCTCACAACCGGCATTTCAGTTGCCCACGGAAGAGGTGTGATTCTCCTGGCCTGCCACAATGCCGGGCTCAGGATCTATGAGTATACGCCTCTGCAGGTCAAACAGGCGGTTGTCGGTTACGGGCGTGCGGAGAAAAAGCAGGTGATGGAGATGGTCAAGAGGCTTTGCGGACTGAAAGAAGCTCCGAAACCGGATGATGCATCCGATGCAGTGGCTCTGGCACTCTGCCACGCAAGAAGTTCCACCTCTCTGCTGTACAAAGGAGAAGAAGAATGTTCTACCACTTAGAAGGTACCGTTGCAGAACTGACAGCGGAATCGCTTGTGCTGGACTGCAGCGGAATCGGATTTGAAATTACGATAACGCCGAATACGGCTTCTGCACTGAAAATCGGCGAGAGAGCCAAAATCTTTATTACGGAGTCTATCGGAGAGAATAATTTTGATCTGTTTGGTTTCCTGACCGGACGGGAAAAACAGTTTTTTAAAATGCTGACGTCCGTTTCCGGAATCGGGCCGAAAGCCGCTATGTCAATCCTTTCCTACAACACTCCAGACGCACTGGCACTTGCCATTGTCAACGGCCGGGAAGCGGCTCTGACAGCCTGCCCGGGAATCGGAAAGAAAACGGCACAGCGTGTCATTCTGGAGCTGAAGGATAAGATCTCCAAAACCGTGACAGGAACAGAAAAGGCAGTTTCCGGTCTCGGTGCACCGGTTATCCCAACCGGCGGCGGAACGGCATATGACGATGCACTGACAGCACTTTCTGTGCTCGGATACAGCACTTCCGATGTTGTGCCGGTATTGCGGCAGATCAATACAGAGGGAATGACAACCGAGCAGATTATCAAGGCAGTGCTGAAGTTTATGATCTGACGGGAAGGGAGGAACAGCAATGAGCATTACATTATCGGAAGCAAACAGCGAAGAAATCATTACAACCTCTGCCAGTATCCCGGAAGATGCAAATGAGGGCTCCCTTCGTCCCAAAACGCTTGCAGATTATATCGGCCAGGAAAAAGCAAAAGGGAACCTCGAAATCTTTATGCATGCAGCCAAGCTGCGCGGGGAGCCGCTGGATCACGTTCTTCTTGCGGGACCTCCAGGTTTGGGGAAAACGTCCCTGTCATTTGTCATCGCCAATGAAATGCATGTAAATATGCGCATAACTTCAGGTCCTGCCATTGAGAAACCGGGGGATCTTGTTGCGCTGCTGACGAATCTCAATGAAGGGGATATCTTATTTGTAGACGAGATCCACCGCCTCAACCGTGCCTATGAAGAGATCCTCTATCCCGCAATGGAGGATTTTGCCATTGATCTGATCATCGGCAAAGGTCCTTCTGCAAACTCCATCCATCTGGATCTTCCGCATTTTACTCTCGTCGGTGCAACAACACGCGCAGGGCAGCTCACCGCCCCTCTGCGGGATCGTTTCGGTGTTTCCCTTCGTCTGGAGCTTTATACAAAGGAAGAGCTTTTAAAGATCATCCTTCGTTCCGCCTCAATTCTCGGTGTATCGATCGAAAACGGAGGTGCACAGGAAATCGCCTCCCGCTCCAGAGGTACTCCCCGTATAGCCAACCGTTTGCTTCGGCGTGTCAGGGACTATGCCCAAGTGAAGGGAAACGGTGTGATTACCAAGGAGATTGCAGATATTGCACTTTCCGGCATGGAGGTAGACAAGCTTGGGCTTGATTCTCTGGACAGACGGATGCTGCGCGCCATTATCGAATATTATAACGGAGGGCCCGTCGGGCTGGAGACGCTTGCTGCCACTATTAACGAAGAATCCGTCACGCTGGAGGACGTATACGAACCCTATCTGCTCCAGATCGGCATGCTGACCAGGACTCCGCGAGGAAGATGTGTGACACAAAAGGCTTACGAACACCTGGGAATCGTCTTTCCCGGTAACATTTCAGGACAACAACAGTTGGAATTGTGAGATTTTTTTCGCAAGAAAGTCAATAAAAATGTTGACAAGACAGCTACTTGATGTATAATAAGAAATAGTTTGAAAGTGGAATAAAAGTACTATGATGGATTATTCCATATACTCGGATCAGGATCTGATCCTTGGCGCCCACTCCGGTGACAGGCACGCCGAGGAGGAACTGCTGAAAAGGTACCGGCAAAAGGTTCGAATCTGTGCACGGCGGTTTTATCTGCTGGGCGGAGATGATGAAGATCTTTTGCAGGAAGGTATGATAGGCCTTTTGAATGCAGTCCGGTCATTCAATCCGGCTTTAGGCACTTCCTTCAACACGTATGCAGAGAAGTGCATCAAGTCAAGACTGATAGACGCATCGCAGTTTAAGGGATATGTAGAATTCATTTCTTCTGAGGATCTCGTGCTGGAAGATTCTGCAGATGAAGAAAGCAACCCAGAGACGCTTCTGATCAAGTATGAGCGATATGAGGAGATCATGTCTCAGCTCAGGCTGAAGCTTTCAAAATATGAAACTTCAGTTCTCAATCTTTATCTGAACGGTTATTCCTATCCGGAGATTGCAGGAATGCTCGGCAAGCCAGACCGCAGCATCTACAATGCAGTCCAGAGGATCAGGGGAAAACTGTCAGAACTCCTGTAACTGTGGCGAAATCAGCTTGTTGCTGCTCGCAAATAAATCAGCCGGAAAAGGCACTTATCAAAAGAGAGGATTCCAAAATGTACGAAGACAAGACCTTAGTTTGCAAAGAATGTGGTAAAGAGTTCGTGTTCACTGCCGGTGAGCAGGAATTCTATGCAGAGCGCGGCTTCCAGAATGAACCCCAGCGCTGCAAAGCCTGCCGCGACGCACGCAAGAACGCTGCCCGTGGTCCCCGGGAGTTCTTTACTGCAGTCTGCGCTGCATGCGGCGGTGAAGCAAAAGTTCCGTTCGAGCCGAAGTCCGACCGTCCTGTTTACTGCAGCGAGTGCTTCGCTAAGATGAGAGAGCAGGCCTGATTCTTCTGCCTGCCTGAGATAATGGGGCGCTTGCGGCGCCCCATTATTTTTATGCTGATAATAAGGAGTTAAGAAAAAATGGAAATTTCCGACATTTCAAAAGAAACATTGATCAGCGATATCGTTGAGTACTTCCCCGAAGCGATGCCTGCTTTCCAGGCAATCGGCATGCACTGCATGGGCTGTGCTATGGCTTCCGGAGAAAACATTGAACAGGCTTGCGCTGTCCACTGGGTGGATGCAGACCAGTTCATTGCGGATCTCAAGGCATATCTCGAAAATCTTTGATCAAAAGTGAGCCGGAACTTTCCGGCTCTTTCTTTGTAAAGGACTTCTAAGCAAGAGGGTCTGGTATGAAACGGCTGGAACAGATGATATCCATGATTGAATCCCGCATCGGCATTGCTGATGTGGGCACTGACCACGGGATACTGCCTGTTACACTTGCCCTGCGGGGTTACCGCGGAAATCTTTTTGCGACGGATATCCACGCTGCACCGCTCCAGGCAGCCGTAAAACAGGCGGAAGAAGCCGGTGTGAAAGACAGAATCCGTTTCTGTCTGAAAGACGGGCTGGACGGAATCGATCCATCTGAGCTCGATACCATCGTGATCGCAGGGCTCGGAGGAGATGTGATCTGTTCCATCCTCGACCGGGCGGAATGGACCATGGACCCGGCTTACCGGATGATCCTGCAGCCGATGACGAAAGCGGAAGTCCTGCGCTTCTGGCTCTGCAACAACGGGTATGAAATTACGGAAGAGCGTCTTGTCCGGGAAAACGGCAGGATCTTTCGGATTCTCTCCGTCCGGTTCAGCGGAGTCAACACACCTATGACGGATACCGAGCTCTATCTCGGGAAATTGTGCCTTTCGGAAAGGGAACCGTGCTTTGAGCAGCTGCTTGAGCAGGAAATCGACCGTATGAAAAAGAAGGTGGAAGGGCTGCTTGCTTCTGGCAGCAGCGGTGAATCTGCCTTTTTCGGCAGGATCTTGCAGGAAATGCTGCAGATCCGGAACAACGGGACAGCGAGGAAAGGGGAGCACTGACATGGCAAGACAAAAAACGGTTTTCTGCTGCACAGACTGCGGAAACGAGACACCCAACTGGGCAGGACGCTGCCCGAAATGCGGGTCCTGGAATACCCTGAAGGAAGTAACACTGGACGTGCAGCCGAAAGGTTCCCGGACAAGGAGTTCTTCTGCCCGTACACAGGAGAGTAACCTGCCGAAAAGGATCACGGACCTGGACGTCAGCGCCGAGATCCGTTTCAGCACGGGGATCTCTGAGTTTGACCGGGTGCTGGGTGGCGGAGCGGTGGAAGGTTCTCTTGTCCTCGTCGGAGGAGCGCCCGGAATCGGGAAATCGACGATTCTGCTTCAAATGTGCGGAAAAGTCGGTGAAAACAAAAGAATCCTATATGTAACAGGGGAAGAAAGTGACCGTCAGCTGAAACTGCGTGCCAACCGTCTCGGGGTCAACAGCAAATCTGTCTATGTGCTGTCGGAGACGGATATCTCCTCCATCGTCGGCAACATTGATTCCACAAATCCGGAAATCGTGATTATCGACTCCATACAGACGATTTCCGATACTGAAAGCGATTCTGCACCCGGAAGCGTGAGCCAGGTAAAGGAATGCACCATGCGTCTCATGCGCGTGGCGAAGGAGCGCGGGTTTACAGTTTTCATCGTTGGGCATGTGAACAAAGAAGGAAGCCTCGCCGGCCCGAAGGTTCTCGAGCATATGGTGGACTGTGTGCTGTATTTCGAAGGGGAACAGAACACATCGTTCCGCCTGCTGCGTGCTGCCAAAAACCGATTCGGATCAACCAATGAGATCGGTGTGTTTGAGATGCGGGATAGCGGTCTGCATTCCGTTGAGAACCCGTCGGAAATGCTTTTATCCGGAAGACCGGAAAACACCCCCGGGACCTGTGTGACCTGCGTTATGGAGGGGACACGGCCTCTGCTCGCAGAGATCCAGGCATTGCTGACGTCCGGCGGATACAATGCATCCAGGCGCTGCAACGGATTGGATTATAACAGGGTGGCCATGCTGCTTGCGGTTGTGGAAAAACGAGGCGGCTTGAGCGTAATCAGCTGTGACACGTATATCAACGTAATCGGTGGGCTGACGCTTGATGAGCCGTCTGCCGATCTTGCCACGGTGCTTGCCATTGCTTCCAGCTATCTGGAGCGGCCTCTCGGGTCCGACCTTGCGGCAATCGGCGAGGTAGGCCTCTCGGGAGAGATCCGAAGCGTCAGCGCCATTAACCAGCGTCTCTCGGAAATCGCACGACTCGGTTTCAAGAGGTGCGTGATCCCGGCGCATATCAGGGGAGAGATTATAAAAATCACCGGTCTGGAAATCATCCCGGTGAAGAATGTGTATGATGCAATTCGAATTGTATTAAAAAGCAATAGTATTAAATCTCAAATTTAGTGCAAACCTTGTTTCGCGCGAGAGCAACATGGTACCACTACTGACTGCCTGGTCGCGCGAATAAATTATATAGAAACAGCGCATATAATGATTATGTCAGTGCTCGAGCATATTTACTGAGATGTCTACTATAAATAAAAGCGCGGGAGAGCGCACCTGAATTGAGATACTTAATACACTTCCCGCGCAACATGGACTGCACGATTTACGAAGTAGGGTTCTTATCTCGTTTTTTCCGGCCGATCGGGTTGGCCATGGCTGCCTCATGGAGCGCCGCATTGTCGATATGCGTATAAATCTGCGTCGTGGACAGGTTGGAATGCCCCAGAACCTCCTGTAGCGCCCGCGTATCGACTCCGTTTCTGAGCATCAGGGTGGCGGCGGTATGTCGGAGCTTGTGGGGGGAGTACCGGGAAGCATCCATCCCGGCCTCGAGGAGCTTCTTTTCCAGCATCTGTTCAATCCCTCGTGCACCGAAACGGCCGTTTTTCTGGCTGATAAAGAGGGCATTCTTCGCATCTGCGTGAATTTTGCCGTTATCACGCACTGCAAGATAGTCCAGCAAAGCCTCCCGGCAGCCCTCGCCGAAGTAGACGATGCGTTCTTTGTTGCCTTTGCCGAGCACACGAACGTGATCTTCATATACATCTGTGAGATTCAGGCCGACCAGCTCGGAGATCCGGAGACCGCAGGACAGAAACAGCATCAGGATGGCATAATCCCGGGCCTGGTATGTGCCGGTGCAGGCGGCCAGCAGCTTTTCACATTCCGATTCTTCCAGATACTTCGGGAGGGATGATTTGCGTTTCGGCATATCCAGTTCCTGGCAGATGTTATGGTCAAGCAGATGGCGCTTGACGGTCAAATAGTTAAAAAAGGATTTGACGGCGGAGGTCCGCCGGCAGCGGCTGGATGCCGAGAGAGAGCTGCGTTTTTCGGGTGAAAAGGACTGATAGCGATAGAGCTCTTCAATCCTGATCTTTTCAATGAAATCCAGATCGACGTCTGTAATATCGATCTCGTCAAACGGAACCGATGCGTCAACCAGATGGCGACGCTGCTTGAGGAAACGGAACAGAATCTTCAGATCGTTGTAATACGCCAGGCAGGTTTTGTCTGAATGACCGCGCACCGTGGAATGATAATCGAGAAACTCCATCAGAAGATCGGGAGCATCGGAAATGGCATCGAGTGTCATGAAAACACCTCCGTTTGCTTGGTGTTGACATAATACCACAGATGCCTTTTTTTTTCAAGTATAAAATCTCGTTAAATCTATATTATGCGAGATTTTATGTGTTCCAATAAAAGGGCAGCAGGCTGTATAACCTGTACTGCCCTTTTAAGATAATACGTAAAATTCGTCCTTTCAATATCTTAGCTCGCGACGGAGCACCGAAATCGAGGTACAATGTTGTCTTCGCGAGAAACATATAATACGTAATTTCGTTTCTCCTAATAACTTAGCTCGCGACGGAGCACTGAAATCGTGGTACAATGTTGTCTTCGCGAGCATTAATTCGCATTGATTACGAAGTGACTAAAAACATATATTACTTATTCAGGAACGTCTTCAGCAAAGACTTCGTCGTCACGCGGTTGGCGTTCATCACCGTGATAAATGCAAGCGCCATATCGGCTGTAACGGAAATCCACAGATTGGTATAACCGATCAGGCTGAAAAAGATCAGCAGCGCTTTTCCGATGAATGCCAGGATCGTATTTTCCACGGCGATTTCGCGAATACGTCTGGACAGCGGAATCAGCATCGGGATCGACATGAAAAACTGCGGAAGCGTGGCAGCATCGGCTTCATCGATGTTTTCCCCTACCCGGATCTCCACGTCGGCATCACAGCGCCTGTCAAACGTCACCGGGCGGATGCAGAGCGTCCTGTTTTTATTTGAATGGACCAGTTCATTGATCACATCAATCCTGTTTTCAGTATTAATTCCGGCGAAAACCTCGTCAAAATCGGATTTTGATGAGAATTCAGTAACTTCTTCAATGCTTTCCGTACTGAGGAGCACACAATGGTTCACCCCGGCGTAGCGCAGATCATGCACAATGTCGGACACATCTTCTTCCTGGCCTTCGGAGAGGACCATTTTCCCGCCGTACCGGCCTTCCAGATAGAGATAATAGATGATCCCTTTCTCCTCATCGGTTTCCGGCGGATTGATCCCCTTCCCGTTCAGATAGGATCTTGTGCCGAAATAAGCCTGGCTTCCGTTGATGACGGCCTCCACGCCGCCCGGTGTTTCGTCAAAATCGGAAACGAGGTCCGGGATCATGCGGGATTCGGTGTTCTCCATGATGACCTGGGCAAAGGCCTGCCCGGAAGAATCCAGCAGATGCCTGATCAGCATGAAAAAAGTATTGTCGTCCAGATTCTCGGAAGAATAGGACAGGATTTTTGCCTTCTCGGGTTCCGGGAAGCAGGCTTTCTCGATGAGAATGTTTTTGGTCCCGTCCAGCTTTTCCAGATCGGCAGCTTTCCGGAAAACCGTGCCGTTCTGGGCCGCATAGCCGAGGCTGACCTTTCCGATTACGGGCATCCCCGCAAGGATGGAAAACGGTGTTGCGACCACGATCACCGAAAGAGCGCGGTGGATCGCAACACGGATGTTATAATGCATAAACCCCGCCATGACAACGGCAAGGACTGCCGCAAGGATCATCGCGTCAAACAGGATCGGCTTCACGCTGCTTTCAATCACGGAAGCGAACCGGATTTCCTCAGCGCCTTCCTTCGGGATTTCCTGTCGGGCGAGATAACAGAGGTTTTCTTCCCTGCTGTCGATCTTCTCCAGGGCAAGTGCGCCGTTGCGTTCGGCAAGAATCGTGATGAGCATTTTGAATGCCTGATAGAGAATGAGCAGCGCGGTGCCTTCCTCGCCGAATCCGATCGGAAACGAGAGGACGGCTGCGAGAACCACCGCAAAAGCGTCCGAGCTGAAATCCTTTGCCAGAACAGCCTTCCACGCTGCGATGGCAGCGTCGTACCCGGCGATCACACACGCGAGAAGAAGCAGCAGTATGTCGGCATAGCCAGGGAGTTTGCTGATCAGGACAAAGGCAAAGATCGCAGCAGAAACCGCGAGGCGAAAAATCAGCAGTTCATACTTGAGAAAACCGGAAGCTTCCCCCTGAAGAGAAGCTTCCTTTTTTTTCCTGCGTTTTTTCCCGGGGCTTTCCGCTGCAGAATCCCTGGACCGGCGCTTTTTCGGCGGATCCATGGATACGAAAAAGGAGCGGTTTTGCCTCATGGGAAGATTTTATGCCTTTCCGTCAGAACCGAGGACGTAGAGGATCTTGTGGGCAACCATATCTTTGACAGCCTGGCGTGCCGGCTTGAGATACTGGCGCGGGTCAAAGTGGTCAGGATGCTCTGCAAAGTACTTGCGGATGTTGCCCGTCATGGCGAGGCGGATATCGGAGTCGATATTGATCTTGCAGACGGCGAGCTTTGCGGCTTCGCGGAGCTGATCCTCGGGGATGCCGATGGCATCGGGCATGTGTCCGCCGTAGCTGTTGACCATCTTGACGAATTCCTGCGGGACGGAGGAAGAACCGTGGAGAACGATCGGGAACCCGGGCAGGCGCTTGATGCACTCTTTCAGAACGTCAAAGCGGAGCGGAGGAGGAACGAGAATGCCTTCCTCATTGCGGGTGCACTGTGCGGGCGTGAACTTGTAGGCGCCGTGGGAGGTGCCGATGGCGATGGCCAGAGAGTCACATCCGGTTCTGGTGACGAACTCTTCCACTTCGTCGGGATGGGTGTAGGACTCCTTCCCTGCTTCGACGTTGACTTCGTCTTCCACGCCGGCGAGAGTGCCGAGCTCAGCCTCGACGACAACACCGTGGTCATGGGCATATTCCACAACCTGTCTGGTCAGGGCAATATTGTCCTCAAAAGATTTGGAGGAAGCATCGATCATAACGGAAGTGAATCCGCCGTCAATGCAGGATTTGCACAGTTCAAACGTATCACCATGGTCGAGGTGCAGAGCGATGGGGATCTCGGGGTTGAGCTCAACAGCTGCCTCAACGAGCTTGACAAGATAAACATGGTTCGCATAGGCGCGCGCGCCCTTGGAAACCTGCAGGATCACGGGGCTCTTCAGTTCCCCTGCTGCTTCGGTGATGCCCTGGACGATTTCCATGTTGTTGACATTGAATGCACCAACTGCATATCCGCCGTCATAGGCTTTTGCGAACATTTCTTTTGTGTTTACGAGTGCCATATTATTCTTCTCCTTCATGAAAATTTGAAATTTTGTGAAAATCGCATCTTTACAAAATCGCGCAAATATTATATCCTCTTTTTGCTCTATATTCAATACAAAAAAGAACATAGAAAAAAGAATTTTTTAATCAATTTATTTCGGAGGAAGAATCAATGAGTGAAAAACTGATCGGTGCATGCATTTTCGGCCAGTCCGGCGGCCCGACGTCCGTTATCAACGCAAGTGCCTACGGCGCAATCCGTGCCGCGCTGGATGCGGAAGAGATTACCAAGGTCTACGGTGCTGCCCACGGCATCAAGGGCGTTCTAGATGACAAGCTTTACGTCATGGACGAGGAAGATCCGGAAGAACTCCGCCTCCTTCTCAACACGCCTTCTTCTGAGCTTGGCAGCTGCCGCTACAAGATTGCCGATCCCGATGTGGACGATACCGACTACAAGCGGATTCTCGAGATCTTCAAGAAGTACAACGTGCGCTACTTCTTCTACAACGGCGGGAATGACTCAATGGATACCTGCAACAAGATCTCCAAGTATATGCAGAAGGTCGGCTACGAGTGCCGCGTCAACGGCGTTCCCAAGACCATCGACAATGACCTTTTCGGAACGGACCACTGCCCCGGCTTCGCCAGCGCCGCAAAATATATCGCAACCTCCTGCATGGAAATCAACAAGGACGCCCGCGTCTATGACACCGGCATGGTCACCATTATAGAAATCATGGGCCGCCACGCCGGCTGGCTCGCAGGAAGCGCCGCCCTCGCAACCGAATTCGGTTCCGGCCCGGATCTGATCTACCTGCCGGAGACCGACTTTGTGATGGATGACTTCCTTGCTGATGTGAAGAGAGTCTATGATGAGACCGGCAAGGTCCTCGTCGCCGTTTCCGAAGGTATCCATTATGCTGACGGCAGTTTCGTCTCTGAGGCGAAGACCTCCGCGACCGACGGGTTCGGCCATGCCCAGCTCGGCGGGCTTGCCACGATGCTGGCGGAAGTCGTCAAGAACCATATGGGCTGCAAGGTCCGCGGTGTCGAGCTCAGCCTCCTGCAGCGCTGCGGCGCACACCTCGCTTCTGCAACGGATATTCAGGAAGCCCAGGCTGCCGGCGCACAAGCCGTCAAGGCTGCCCTGGAGGGCATCACCGATAAAATGGTTGCCTTCGAGCGCTCCTATGACGAGAACGGCAACTACGTCTGTGGCATGAAGCTGATCCCGCTCTCCGACGTCGCCAACTACGAGAAGAAGGTTCCGCTGGAGTGGATTAACGAGACCAAGAACGGCGTGAAGAAAGAGTTTATCGACTACGTCCTGCCCCTGATCCAGGGTGAGCCCGAGATCCCGAGAGAGTGCTCCCTCCCCCGCTACGCCCGCCTCAAGAAAGTCCTCGCAAAGTAATCACATTTTCAAATTCACGGGTCTGCCAAAAAGCAGACCCGTATTCATATCTTGAGCTGATAAAGGACTCTTTGTCTGGAAACCATAGTTTGTCATGAGGGAAAAAGACATGGATTACAGGATTATCGATGGTTCGGACAATATGAAAATTGAGGATATTGTCAGGCTCCTCAGAATGACCTACTGGGCAAATGAACGTCCGGAAGAAAAAATCAAAAAGTCCATACAGAATTCATCCTGCTATGGAATAGTTCTCGAAGAAGCGGACAAGCTGGTCGGGTTTGCCCGGGTGATCAGCGACTATGCGACAACCTATTACATCTGTGATGTCATCGTCGATCCGGAATACCGGAACATGGGATTTGGATGTGCGCTGTTATCGCATATAGAATCCATGCCGGATTATGCGTGGCTTCGCGGATTTCTGATTACAAGGGATGCCCAGGATTTCTACCGGAAATTCGGCTTTGAAGTTGTAAATGACCGGATCATGGTAAAGGCACCATGAATTAATTGAGCGGGAGCTGTGTTTCAGTGCACAGTTCCCGCTTTTCTGATATAAGCAAACATATATTGCTGGTAGACCCCGTTGTAGGGAGAATAGGCTGCAAAGGGATAACCGTCAGGATACTGCTGTGAGAGAACCCGCCTGATCCAGACATCTTTCGGAAAAGCATCCAGGTGATGCAGGCCGAAGAGGGAGATGCAGCTGGCAACTTTGATGCCGACGCCGTAGAGGGAGGTCAGTTCCCGGAGGGTGCTTTCTTCATCGGCGGACAGGAGCGACGGCAGATCAAGCTTTCCCGCAGCAACGGCTTCCGCAGCTTTGCGGACATAATCACAGCGGTAACCCAGCTTGCAGGATTTCAGGTCTTCATCATGCAGGCCGGCAATCGCGTCTGGAGTCGGAAAAGCAAAGTATTCCAACCCTCGGGAATCCCGCTTCTTTTTACCGCAGGTCTCTGCCAGGTATTCCACCGACCGGCGGATGGCAGGGATATTTTTGTTCTGAGATATGATAAACGTGATCAGCATCTCCCACGGATCCTGACGCAGGATGCGGATCCCCTTCTCCTGCTTGCAGGCTGAGGACAGAAACGGGTCCGAGCCAGGATCGATCCGGTCCCGGATACGGGCATAGTTCTCATCCAGATCGAAATACTTTCGCCAGACGGATTCAAATTCTTCCCTTTCGCAGGAGATGTTATATTGTCCTTCGCCGAGAGGTGTGATATAGACGCAAGAGTTGCCGTGCAGGATACGATAGGCCTCCGCATCCTCCTGCTTCTCCCAACGGAAGCACTGCCCGCTTTCGGCTATTTTGTCGAGATCAAAATCGTCGTGAATCGTGAGGATCATTTACTGAAGGTATGGGGTCTGGATTACTGAGCAGCGCTCAGAATCTCATCGAGCACGGGAAAGATCTCTTCCTCGTTTTCATACGGAAAAATATGGAAATACGGATCGCCCGTGAGCATGGCAGAGAGATTCGTTTTCTTCGGATTATAGAAGAGGTAGCAGGGCTTTCCGAAGCGTTCTGCATAGGCGAGCTCATAGCCCACGCCGAGGGACGGGCAGGTAACCTCGCCGATCAGCAGGTCCGCTTCCCGCAGCCAGGCGGTATCCTGCTCGTAGATACGTTTGTCGTCCCGGCTTTCTTTGAGCTGCAGAAAGCCGACGTGCTCGGTGAGGACGGTATCGGTTTTCTGGATATAAGTGACCATGCGGTGATAGAGCTCCGCATCTACACGGCCGGCGCGGATGGAACCCGCGAAATAGACTTTTTTGTTCATGATGCCCTTCCCTTTCTGTTTCCGTTTTTACTGTTTTTATGTGAGAATCATATCAGAGAAAAAGGATTTTTTCAACAGAAAACGATATTGGTTGGACGATTCATTTTTCTTTACGGGTTGGGGAATGGATGATATAATTTGAACATAAGAAGTGAATCCGGGGGTGGCGGAAAATGATAAGAAGGATGGTTATTCTGCTTCTGGCGGTGATAGTTTTTCTCGCCGGGTGCGGGAAAAAGGAACCAGAGCAGAAGGAGATCGTTAACTGGACGCTGCCGGACGTTGCCTCCTTTGAGAAGGAGTATGCTTCCGAAACGGCAGAAGCTCCGGCGGAGAAGGCCGAGACAGGCGCGCAGGTTCAAAAATGGAAACCGCATGGGGTATACACCTACGTCACCGGGACAAGCGGGAGTGACGGCACCTGGTCGACAGCCCTTTTCAAGATCTCCTCCGCTGATTATGAAAAGAAGTGTGTCGTGGTCACTTACACGGTGAAAGACAATCTGGGTTTTGCCCTGGCAAAGGAGCGGGGAAAGAACCCGAAAGAAGAGGATTATTTCTTTGAGTCCGGCGGGGAGAAAGTCGTCGGGCTGGAAGAACGAAAAGACGGGGACGGCACGCGGCATGTGATCCTTTATCTCTCCCAGCAGCATTATCTGGAGTTCATCGGGACAGAGAAGATTGACCAGGCGAAATACTGTTTTGAAAATCACAGTTATCGGCTGAAATACGAAGGATAACCAGAAAAAATAATTTACAAGTGTGCTTTTATCTGTTAAAGTAATGCTTAGCAAAACACAAGAATTTTCATTTAAGGAGGAAACAGTATGGTAGGATTTTTGTCCAAACTGCTTACGCCGATTTTTGAACCGATGGGCGTAAGCGCCGCCGATCTCACATCATACCTTGAGATGGTAAAAGGGTATGTGTGGGTCATCCTGCTGGCGCTGGTTGCATTGATTGTCGTGCTGGTGCTGGCCAAGAACGCAAAACCCGGCAAAAAACACCTGATCCGCTGGAATGCGGTGCTGGCATGGCTGGCCGTTACGGCACTTGTGGTGAACCTGATGTGCTTCGGTCCGCTGTATACCAATGTATCCGGCTTTTTGAATGCATCCAAAGCGGAGCTGACGGAAGAAACCGTCACAAAGAGCAAGGATATCATCAAGAAAGTCGGCGAGGAAGGCCTTGTGCTGGTCGAGAACAACGGGCTTCTGCCGCTTACCTCCGAGGTGAAGGCCTTGAATGTCTTCGGCTGGGGGTCCACGAATCCGATCCTCGGCGGAACGGGTTCCGGCTCTTCCGACGGGTCAACGGCAGTGGGAATCCTGCAATCCCTGAAAGACGCGGGCTACAGCACCAATGAAGAGCTGACCAAGCTCTATAAGGACTACCGGGCAGACAGGCCGACTGTGGCGATGCAGAATCAGGACTGGACGCTTCCCGAACCCACGGTCGATGCCTATACCGAGAGCGTGATGAGCCAGGCAAAGGGCTTTTCCGACGTGGCGGTGATCGTGATTTCCCGTTCCGGCGGTGAAGGCGCCGACCTGCCGACGGACATGAACGCCGTCATCAAGGGCACCTGGAACATTATCGATGAAGTTGGCTTACCCGACCATCAGTACGGATACTTCAACGGCGTTTACACCAACAACGGCGATTATGACGATTTTGAGCCGGGTGAACACTACCTGGAGCTCTCCGTGACCGAAGAGAACATGGTGGAAAAGGTTTGCTCGGAGTTTGACAAGGTCATCGTTGTGATCAACGCAAACAACGCGATGGAACTCGGCTGGGTGCGTGACTATCCGCAGATCGGTGCCGTGATCCTCGCTCCGGGCGCCGGCAACACCGGCCTTGCAGCTCTCGGTGAAGTGATCTCCGGCGCTGTGAACCCCTCCGGCCACACGGTGGACACCTATGTGTACGACCTGACTACTACCCCGACCTGGAACAACTTCGGCAACTTTGCTTATAATAACGTGAAGGATCTCCGCGAGGCCATCGGTGCGGCCGACAGCGCCTTTGAAGGCAACATGGCCTTTGTGAACTACGTGGAAGGCATCTACGTCGGCTACCGGTATTATGAGACGGCCTATGCGGAAGCGCTGGCTGCACAGGAAGAAGCAGCGGCAGCGGAAGCAGCCAAGGCGGAAGCGGCAGCAGCCGCAGCGGCTGACGCGGAAGAGGCCGAAGAGGGCGAAGAAGCTCCGGCAGAAGAGCCTGCGGAAGAAGCAGCACCTGTCTTTGCTTTCGATTATGACAGTGTTGTGCAGTATCCGTTTGGCTACGGCCTGAGCTACACAAGTTTTGAAAAATCTATCGGCAACTTCAAGGCGGACGGTGACAATGTAACCTTTGACGTAACGGTCAAAAACACCGGTTCCATGGCAGGCAAGGACGTGGTGGAGATCTACTTCACACCGCCTTACTCCAACGGCGGCATTGAAAAGGCAGCCGTCAACCTGGTTGACTTTGCCAAGACGGGTGTTCTGGATCCCGGCGCCTCCGAAACCGTATCCTTCTCGATTGCGAAGGAAGATCTTGCCTCCTACGACGTCGGCCTGAAGGTATCCGGCGGCGGGTACATCCTGGAAGCCGGAGAGTATGCGATCTCCGTCCGGTCCGACTCGCATACCGTCGACGCGGAAGAGACCTTCACAGTCAATGCCGATATTGACTACAGCACCGGCCGCAGCAGCGACCTCACCCCGGCGACCAACCAGTTTGAGGAATATTCCCGCGGGAACTTCGTCCAGCTCAGCCGTGCCAATCATTTTGCCAACTATGACGAGGCAACGGCTGCTCCCGCAGCAGACGCTTTCGCCATGAACGACGAGATCCGCAGCATCATGGAGACGTATGCTGTCGGTTTCTATGATCCGACACAGTTTGACAATCCGGACGATGTGATGCCGACGCTCGGCGCCAAGAACGGGCTGAAGCTTAAGGATCTCACCGGCAAAGCCTATGACGACCCACAGTGGGACAAGCTGCTTGATCAGCTCAGCTTCGATGAGATGGCGACGATGATCAACATCGGCGGCTGGCAGACGGCCAAGGTTGACTCCGTCGGCAAAGTTGCCACGTCCGACTGCGACGGCCCTGCAGGCCTCTCCAACTTCATCACCGGCGCTTACGGCACGGCCTATCCTTCCGAAGTGCTGATGGCGCAGACGTGGAACACCGAACTCATCGAAGAGATGGGTGAGGCCATGGGCCAGGAATATGCGGAAGTAAACAACTACGGCTGGTATGGCCCGGCTATGAACACCCACCGTAATGCCTTTGCAGGCCGGAACTTTGAGTACTACTCCGAAGACGGGGTGCTCGGCGGAAAGATGGCGATGGCGGAGATCAACGGTGCCGGTACCAAGGGGCTTTATCCGTATATCAAACACTTTGCCCTGAACGACCAGGAATCCAACCGGTGCTCCTTCCTGCTCACGTTTGCTTCCGAGCAGCCGATCCGTGAGATCTACCTCAAACCGTTTGAAATCGCCACGAAGGGTTATACGGGATCGTGCCTGGCGGTGATGTCCTCCTTCAACTTTATCGGCACGGAGCCGAGCACAGCCAACCCGTATCTGCTCAACAACGTGCTGCGCGGAGAATGGGGCTTTGTCGGTATGGTGGAGACGGACTATGACGGTTCCTACGGCTATATCATTTCCGACCGCAGTGTGCGCGCCGGCAACGACCTGATGCTTGGCTTCGGCATGGCCGCTTCCAATGTGTTCAGTGACCAGAGTGCAACGGCGACGCTCGCCATGCGCCAGGCCTGCAAGAATATCCTCTACACCATCGGCAACAGCGGCTATTACACCAGCGGAGCCGAGACGGGCGGCATGGACAACATGACGAAGCTCTTTACGACCGTTGACGTCGGCATCGGCGTTGCGATTGTGGCGATCGAAGCCATTCTTCTCGGGCGGTACTTCAGCAAAAAGAAAAAGCAGGCTGCCTGACGGCAGGACTGCTGAATAGGGAACGTTAGTAAGTTTACGGAGAGGGTGTTTAAAGCCCTCTCCGGTTTTTGTTTGGTTCTTCATGGTTGGTGCATACTAGGGCTTGTTTGAAAAATCATCAGTGTTTGTATCATTTTAACAAGATGGAAATAGCGCCGACATAAACGAACGCCAAGAACGACGAATCGAGCTTATCGTAGTGTCTACTGCACAAGCAGCAGAATATTCGATTCAAAGTAAAATCTGAAAATAAAGCGCAAAAGGAGGCGGAGCCTCTTCTGCAAATTTAGCATCAGAACAGACAAGAATATCATTACTTCACTTGTATGCTGTAGCT
>JAFQZI010000132.1 GCA_017406005.1 Oscillospiraceae bacterium
CAGGGCGGTTCCATGATTCTCGCCCAGGAGGCAGCCCATCTGTTTACTACAACACAAAGCAAGTATTTTGCCGTAACAGATAATCATACACAGGCAATCACTGCATCTACCATGACAGACCGGGATATGATCCTGTACTTTTCCTATTCCGGTGCGACGACGGACATGATGCACACTCTTTCCATTGCCCGTAACCGGGGAGGAGGAGTGGTTCTGATTACACGCTTTCCCAATGCTCCGGGTGCAAAGCTTGCGGACGTTGTGCTCCAGTGCGGCTCCAACGAAAGCCCACTTCAGCTGGGGTCGGTTGCGGCGAGAATTTCCCAGATGTATCTGCTGGATGTGCTGTTTTCAGAAGTCTGCCTCAGGAATCTGGATGATTGCCGCCAGGCTCGCCTGGCCATTGCGGAAGCTCTGACGGACAAGCATCTGTAAGTTTTTTTCAAAATTTAAGAAAATTGAAAATAATTTTCAAAAAACTATTGACAAGTTCCTTGTTCTTCTGTACAATAAGAGCAGATTAAACGGATTCGACAGTTACCAGACTGTTTGAATAAAAAAATGAAAAAATTTTTATTGGAGGTACACAAAATGAAGAAGTTCCTGGCAATCGTTCTTGCACTTTGCATGGTAGCATCTCTTGCCGTTTTTGCAAGTGCAGAACCCGCAAAAGAAATCACCCTCTGGACGTATCCGATCGGCCAGTGGGGCAATGCAGAGGCAGTGGAAGCTCTGATGGCTGATTTTGAAGCTGCCACCGGCATCAAGGTTACGGTTGAGTATCTTGACTACACCAATGGTGACGACCAGGTGAACACCGCTCTCGAAGGCGGCGCTGCTCCTGACCTCGTGATGGAAGGTCCTGAGCGTTTGGTTGCAAACTGGGGCGCCAAAGGCTACATGGTAGACCTTGCTGACCTCTGGGATGAGGAAGACCTTGCTCAGGTCAACCCCTCCTGTGTTGCTGCCTGCTTCAATGCTGACGGTGCTTGCTACGAGTATCCTGTTGTTATGACGGCTCACTGCATGGCCATCAACTACGATGCTTTCAAGGCTGCCGGTGCTGATCAGTATGTCGATGTCGATTCCCACACCTGGACGACGGAAGGCTTTATCAACGCTGTCAATGCCCTTTATGATTTCTATGGCGAGCCCGTTGCTGACATTTACTGCTCCGGCCAGGGTGGTGACCAGGGTACCCGCGCTATCATCAACAACCTGTACGGCGGCACATTCACCAATCCCGAGCATACCGCTTACACCGCAGATTCTCCTGAGAACATCAAGGCACTTGAGCTTCTCCAGAGCCTTGAAGGCGTCTACTTCAACGCAGCCGAGAACGGCGGCGAAGAAATCACCGCTTTCCGTCAGGGCCTGCTGAAGATGGCTTTCTGCTGGAATATTGCACAGCAGCTCCCGGGCGAAACCACTGGCGACAGAACTTATGATGATGAAGAGATCGTCTTCATGAGCTTCCCTGCAGAAGATGGCAATGCAGCACTCTGCGGCGGTATCTGGGGCTTCGGTATCTTCGACAACGGCAACGCTGAAAAAGTTGAAGCCGCGAAAGAGTTCATCAAGTACTTCTGCGATGGCGAAGGCACTGCTCCTGCTGTCAGAACGGCAAAATACTTCGCAGTTCGTGATGTAGCCGGCGGCAATGACATCTCCGATATCTGGGCTGACAATGAAACCATGAATGCCTACAACGTCCTCATGCCTTACCTCGGTGACTACTACCAGGTCACTTCCGGCTGGGCAACCGCTCGTACCGAGTGGTGGAATATGCTCCAGCGCATCGGTGACGGTGGCGATGTTGCTACGGAAGTTGCAACATTCTGCGCAAACGCCAACGCAGCAGCTGCAGCATAATCGACCTGATTAAAAAGAAACCTTGTAAAAGGGTGCGCACCCTCTCCGCTTCGCGCGGGGAGGGTGTTCCCTTAACCGAAACTCGTTTTCAGAGAGGTGAAAGCTCCTGTGAATAGAAACAAATCCGGTATGAGCCGGGCACTGGTGCGCAGGGAGACTACTGCGGGGTATCTGTTTCTTCTGCCCAGCCTGTTTTTCTTTCTGACCTTCGTGGTCTACCCCATGGTGATGTGTATTATCACCAGCTTTTTCGACTCCAACATGGGAAAAAACACCAAGGATGTATTTATCGGCCTTGGGAACTATATTGAGCTTTTCCACGACCAGGTTTTTCTGGGGGCTCTGAAGAATACCTTTGTCATTGTGCTTGTTTCCGTTCCGGTGGTAATGGTCTTCTCCTTGTGGGTTGCCAACTGCATCTATGATATGAAGCCCTGGCTGACGAGTCTCTTCCGGGTGGTGTTCTATTTGCCGGTTGTCACGGGTTCTGTGGCAGTCACGGTGGTATGGAAGTGGATGTTCAATAACCGCCTCGGTATTTTCAATTATATCCTTAAGAGCCTGGGGATCATTGAAAAGAATATCAACTGGCTCGGTGACTCCAAATATGCCCTTGGGTGTATTATCCTGATTTTGCTGACCACCTCTGTCGGTCAGCCGATCGTGTTGTATGTTTCCGCTCTCGGCAATGTCGATCAGAGCCTTGTGGAAGCTGCTGAGGTAGACGGTGCAAACCGCCGCCAGGTGTTCTGGAAGATCAAATGGCAGCAGATTATGCCGACCACTCTTTATATCCTGATCATCACGATGATCAACTCCTTCCAGTGCTTTGCATTAATTCAGCTGTTAACTTCCGGCGGGCCGAACCATTCGACTGATACGATCATGTATTATATTTATTACAATGCTTTCAAGCTTTACCGTTATGGCTACGGCAACGCGATGGGCGTTATTCTGATGATCATCATTGCGGTTCTTTCGGCGATCCAGTTCAAACTGGGTCAGACGGACAGTTAAGGAGGTGCAGAGATGTTAGGGCAAAAATCAAAGGCTACCAGAGCCATAGAGCTGATTGTAATCTTTATTCTTGCGTTTCTGTTCACCTTTCCGCTTTACTGGATCATCACCGGTGCGTTTAAGACGGTAAAAGAAGTAAACTCCACTACACCTGTCTGGTGGCCGTATGAATGGACAATGGACAACTGGGCAAAGCTGATGAGCAAGCTCAAGGCCCCGTTGTTTGAGATCAATATCCCCTTCAGTCAGTACTGGTCGGAAGACGGGAACCCGATTGTGGCAATTTCCGGGGCAACTGTTCCTGCGGCGATCCGCTGGATGGTCAATACCGTTTGGATGGCTGTTGCTGCCATGCTGCTCACCTGCCTGACCTCTGCTCTTGCCGGGTATTCTCTGGCAAAGAAGCGTTTCATTGGCAGAAATCTGATTTTTACACTGATTGTCTGTGCTATGGCGCTTCCCAAGCAGGTTATCCTGATTCCGTTGATCAGGGAAATGAGTTCTTTGAAACTCTATAACACCCTGGCAGCGGTCATTTTCCCAATCGTCGGTTGGCCGTTTGGTGTTTTTCTGATCAAACAGTTTGCCGAGAGTATTCCCGGTGAAATCCTGGAAGCTGCAAGGATTGACGGTGCTGGAGAATTGAAAACTTTCAACACGGTTGTGTTTCCAATGATTAAGCCGGGTGTCGGCGCGCTTGCTATCTTTACGTTTATCCAGTCCTGGAATGACTACTTTATGCAGTTGATTATGCTCTCCAGCACGAAAAATCTGACGATCTCCCTTGGTATTGCGAAGATGCAGGCGGAGAACTCTACGGACTATGGCTTGATTATGGCTGGTGCTGCCTTTGCCTCGGTTCCGATTATCATCGTCTTTATCATTTTCCAGAAATACTTCACCAAGGGCATCACAATGGGTGCTGTAAAGGGTTAAAAAACAGAAAGGCTTGACCTATGAAAGATACAACAAAATATCAGGGAATTTTCCCTGCATTTTATGCCTGTTATGCACCTGACGGTTCTGTTTCTCCTGAGCGGGTACGCGCCTTTACGGAGTATCTGATCGGCAAGGGGGTCACAGGGCTTTATGTCGGTGGCTCTTCCGGAGAGTGCATTTATCACTCGGTAGAAGAGCGCAAACTTGTGCTTGAAAATGTAATGGCAGTGGCAAAGGGCAGGATTGTTATTATTGCGCATGTTGCCTGCAACAATACCAGAGACAGCATGGAGCTGGCTGCCCATGCCGAGAGTCTTGGTGTGGATGCCATCGCTGCCATTCCCCCGATTTATTTCAAACTGCCGCCTCATGCCATCGCAAAATACTGGAATGATATTTCATCCGCAGCTCCGAATACCGACTTTGTCATTTACAACATTCCGCAGCTCGCCGGTGTTGCGCTGAACAGCGCCCTTCTGCGGGAAATGCTGAAGAATCCAAATGTCATTGGCGTGAAGAACTCCTCCATGCCCGTGCAGGATATTGAAATGTGGCGGGACGAAGGAGCTATCGTCTTCAACGGTCCGGATGAGCAGCTGCTTTCCGGTCTTGTTGCCGGTGCCATCGGCGGTATCGGCGGCACGTATGCCGTCATGCCGGAACTGTATCTTGCTATCTATCGGCTGGTGCGGGAGGGCGAAATTGCAAAAGCCCGTGTGATTCAGGATGAGTGTTGCCATATCATCTACAAACTCTGTTCCGGGAAAAGCAATATGTATGCCACGATTAAGGAAACTCTCCGGATGATGGGTGCTCCCGACATCGGCGGCGTACGTGAACCGCTTTATAATCTTGTAGAAGAGGACAAGGCGATATGCGCTGAATGCGCAAAGAAGATCCAGAAGCTGGTTGCAGAACTATCATAAAGCTGTAATACAAGAAAGAAGCTGTTGCAAAATGGAAGTTTTGCGCAGCTTCTTTTAGTTAGTCTGAACAAAAGGAGAAAAAACATGTCTAAGTTCAAATTTACCGTTGGTCCCTGGAATGTCCACACCGGTGCCGATTCCTACGGTCCTGAGACCCGCAATGCTATTGCCCTCGAGACCAAGTTTGCGAAATTCGCCGAGCTGGGCTTTTCTGCCGTGCAGTTTCATGATGACGATGCCGTGCCTGATATGAACAACCTCACGGAAGAGGAAATCAAAGCAGAAGCGCGTAAAGTAAAAGCCATGCTGGATAAGTACGGTCTGAAAGCTGAGTTTGTGGCTCCGCGGCTCTGGATGGATCCGCACACAGTCGACGGCGGTTTTACAAGTACCAGCGAGAAGGATCGTGAGTTTGCCATGTGGCGCGCTTACCGTTCCATCGACATTGCCCGCGAACTGGGATGCGACCTGATTGTGCTGTGGCTGGCACGTGAAGGAACGCTCTGTGCCGAAAGCAAAAGCGCTGTTACCGCTACGAAGCAGCTTGTTGAATCCATCAACAGCATGCTCCGCTATGATGATACGATCCGCGTCTGCATCGAACCAAAGCCCAACGAGCCGATTGACCGTTCTTTCTGCGGTACCATGGGGCATGTAATGGGTGTCTCCGCAGCGACGATTGATCCCAAGCGTGTCGGCGGCAATCTGGAAAGCGCACATGCCATTCTGGCCGGGCTGGATCCCGCCAATGAGATTGGTTTTGCTCTGGCTTTCGATAAGCTCTTCACGGTTCACCTCAACGATCAGAACGGCATCCGTTACGACCAGGACAAAAGCTTTGGTGTTGAGAACCTGCGCACGGCTTTCAACCAGATCAAAATTCTTACCGAGAACAAATATTGGGAAAAGGGTTACGTCGGGCTTGATGTCAAGGCCATGCGTACAACATCTGATGAGGACAGCTATGAGCACCTGAGAAACAGCCTGGAAATCTTCAACGCCCTTGAAGAGAAGGTCGATCGTTATGATTATGCTCTGGCTGACGAGCTCATCGCCGAGCGAAAGTTCGAGCAGCTGGAGCTGTATGTCAACAAGCTCATTATGGGCCTCGTCTGACTGAATACTGTTTATAGAAGAGAAGTTGCAGGGTCATTCTTCGTGAATGGCCCTGTTGTTTGATGAAAGCGGGTTATCCTCTTGACCTTTCGCCCTGACTTTTGCATGCGCTGAAGTGCTCCCCATGTCAAGGACAATCGAATTTGCCCATATTGAAAATCATCAGAAAGTATGGTAGGCTCTCGAAGCCAGCAGATGGAGGATAGGGCAACGCAGGGATGCGACCTGAGCGCCAGCTGGCTTCCGAGGGGGCGATACCAAACGGTATCGCTCTTTTGCGTTTGGTACACACGGAAAAAGATACCG
>JAFQZI010000133.1 GCA_017406005.1 Oscillospiraceae bacterium
ACTGATCACTGATAAAACCATTTAAATCTTTTCGGGCAGAATTGTGCCATGCTGCGTTATCAGCCTTGAGAATACACAAAGTATTCCCTGCGGCTTCTGCCTTGCCTGGCGCAATTCTGCTTCGAAAATCTTTTAAAGCGTCTTATCAGTGATCAGTATAAATCCTGAAGGGAAAGGACGTTTCCAAGCTTTTTCGCTTGAAAGCGTCCTCTATCTTTATGTTGTATGATTTTTCGCAGCACCCTGCAATTATTCGTAATCTACTACATTTGCCCAGCGGAGCAGGAAATCGCGCTCTTCAAGGTTCCCCTTGACAGACTGGGAAGCTGCCACGATCGGCATCCATTTCTGAACATAGCGTTTGTCCGTACCGCTCTTTTCGCAGAAGAGGTCAAGATACTTATCCGCTGTTTCCGCATCGCCGGAGAGATTAAACGTCAGGAACGTGCGGGCTGCGTCTGCAGACGCGTTGCCCTGCGTGGCATGTGCCCAGTCGATAATATAGAGCTCATCAGACGGAGTGAGAATTACGTTAGACGGGCACATATCTCCATGACAGAGCTTGTCATGCGTGGGAAGACCTTCCAGCCGGATCAGGAGTTCATAACGGGTAACAGGATCGAGGTCGGCAGAGAGAATCTTGCGGTTCATCTTGTCCTTCAGGCGGCTGAGCAGCGGGCAGCGGCGGGAATGGATGAGCATCTGCGTTTCAACCATCATATCAAGATACTTATCTTTGTTTTCCGGATCATCGCGCATCAGATGGGAAAGCGTTGTGCCTTCGATAAACTCGGAAATAATGGCCCACTGACCGTCTATCGTGGTTACTTCCAGAATTTTCGGAACATTCAGGCTGACATCTTCCACGCGAGCTTGGTTAAGCGCCTCGTTGAGAATATCCGCTTTGGAAAAGCTGTGATTAAACACCTTGATGCAGGTATCTCCATCACGATAAATGGTCTTGGTTTTTCTGACTGCAATAACATTATCGAGTTTCATGATTTATCTCCTCTCCAGCTGTTTTTCATCCGGTTTGGGTATTTCGGTAAAGGTTTTGCCGTAATAGGCGTTGAGATACATCTGCTTGATCTCGCTCATAAGAGGATAACGCGGGTTGGCCCCGGTGCACTGGTCATCGAAAGCCTGTTCCACCATTTCATCAAGCGTACTGAGGAAGGCTTCCTCATCCGGAACATAGTCCCGAATGGTCGGCTTGATCCCAATCGAAGCTTTGAGCTCGTCAATCTTTTTGATGAGGTTTTCCACTTTCTTTTCATCCGTACGGCCGCCGCAGCCGAGATACTCTGCTATTTCAGCATAACGGGCGAGTGCATGAGGATGATCATACTGCGGGAAAGTACCCATCTTGGTAGGAGCTTCGGAGGAATTGAAGCGGATCACTTCATCCATCATCAGGGCATTGGCAAGGCCGTGGGCAATGTGATGGAAAGCGCCAAGCTTATGAGCCATGGAATGCATCACGCCGAGGAAAGCATTGGCAAATGCCATACCGGCCATCGTTGCTGCGTTTGCCACCTTTTCACGTGCTTCCACATTTCCACCGTCTTCATAAGCACGCGGCAGATAAGAGAAAAGATTTTTGAGAGCACGGAGTGCAATACCGTCGGTATAATCCGTTGCCATGACAGAGGCATATGCTTCCAGAGCATGGGACACCGCATCAATACCGGAAGCCGCAGTAAGGCCTTTCGGCGCCGTCATATGATAGTCAACGTCCACAATGGCCATATTCGGCATAATCTCATAATCTGCTAACGGATACTTGATGTTGGTCGTCTCATCCGTAATGACTGCAAAAGGTGTTACCTCGCTACCGGTACCGGCAGAGGTCGGGATAGCGATGAAGTATGCCTTTTCTCCCATCTTCGGGAATTTATAAATGCGTTTGCGGATATCGGAGAAGCGCATAGCCATATCGGCAAAATCGGCTTCCGGATGCTCATAGAGTACCCACATGATCTTTGCTGCATCCATCGGGCTGCCGCCGCCGATCGCTATAATGGTATCCGGTTTGAAGGAAGCCATCTGCTCTGCACCGCGTCTGGCGCAGGCAAGCGTCGGATCGTTCGGCACATCGAAGAAGCACGTATATTGAATCCCAAGCTGTGTAAGCTTTGCAAAAACAGGTTCTGCAGCTCCGGATTTATAGAGATGCGGGCCGGTCACAATAAAGGCGCGTTTCTTTCCCATCTCTCCAAGCTCATTCAGCGCAACAGGCAGGCAGCCTTTCTTGATATAGATCTTCTCCGGAGAACGGAACCAGAGCATATTCTCCCTTCTTTCCACAACCGTTTTGATATTGAGCAGATGCTTCACGCCGACGTTTTCAGAAACAGAATTTCCACCCCAGGAACCGCATCCGAGCGTAAGGGACGGACTGAGGGCAAAGTTGTACAGATCCCCGATTCCGCCATGGGAAGACGGCGTGTTGACTACAATGCGGCAAGTTTTCATTCTTGCCTGGAATTCGGCAAGCTTTTCCTGCTCTGTAGCGACATTCAGATAAATCGAAGAAGTATGACCGAGCCCGCCGTCATCGATCAGTTTTTCAGCTTTTGCAAATGCATCCTGAATATCCGCAGCGCGATACATCGCCAGGACAGGAGAAAGCTTTTCATGTGCAAACTCTTCGGAAAGCTCGACAGATTCCACTTCCCCGATCAGAATCTTGGTTCCTTCCGGAACGGTTACACCGGCAAGAGAAGCAATCGTCGCAGCACTCTGGCCGACGATACCGGCATTCAGTGCACCGTTGATGATCATCGTCTTGCGGACTTTTTCCGTCTCTTCCGGATTGAGGAAGTAGCAGCCGCGAGATGCAAACTCATGGCGCACCGCATCATATACCTTATCCAGCACGATTACAGACTGTTCGGAGGCACAAATCATACCGTTATCAAAAGTCTTAGAATGGATAATGGAGTTTACTGCAAGAAGGATATCGGCTGTATCATCGATAATAGCCGGGGTATTTCCGGCACCGACACCGAGTGCGGGAGTGCCAGAAGAATAAGCGGCATTGACCATACTCGGGCCACCTGTGGCAAGGATGATATCTGACTTCTTCATCAGAAGGCGCGTCATATCACGGGAAGGAGCATTGATCCAGCCAATGATATTTTCCGGAGCACCGGCCTGTACAGCTGCTTCCAGCACAACTTTTGCAGCCAGCACCGTGCTGTCCTTTGCGCGGTGATGCGGAGAAATAATAATGCCGTTACGTGTCTTCAGCGCAAGGAGCGTTTTGAAAATAGCGGTAGATGTCGGGTTTGTCGTCGGGATAATCGCACAAATCAGCCCAAGCGGTTCTGCTATTTTCCGAACCCCGTATGCTTTATCCTCTTCAATGACACCGCAGGTCTTTGTATCACGGTATGCATTGTAAATATACTCTGATGCAAAGTGGTTTTTGATCACTTTGTCTTCCACAATACCCATATGGGTTTCTTCAACGGCAGCGCGTGCAAGCGGAATACGAGCTTTGTTCGCAGCAATGGCAGCAGCAAGAAAGATTTTATCCACCTGTTCCTGCGTGTAGTGCGCATATTCTCTCTGCGCAGCCTTCACACGATCAATCTCTGCGTCCAATGCTTCAATGGTATCAATTACGGGATATTCTTTATTCATACTCAATTCCCTCCTTTTGTTACGTCCATATTTTATCAAAAAACAGTTGATTTGTGAAGCCTGCAGATTTGTACAAAATGTTGTTAAAAACGCTTTTTTGGCAACGTTTTCTTGTGTATTATATACAAAGCCTGCGCTGGGGAGAAATGCCTCCGAAAAGAACAATACGCCGTTTTCCGCTTGTGGTTTGGGGTAAAAGATGATATAGTAGTGTCAGATTCTATTGTTTTGCCGTCGGATGATAATTTTCAAACTCAGGCAGACAGGAGGAGTTATCTTGGATACCGCTTGCTTCAATGAAAACAGGATTCTGGATCTCATTCCGGACGGAGTCCTAACAGTTGACCGTGATCTAATTATCCGACAGATCAATCCTGCCGCCTGTCGTTTTCTCGGCATTCAGAATTCGGCAGAGTATATCGGCAGCCCTGTCAGCTGTGTCATGGACGACAGCATCTTCCTGAAGATGCGCGATGAGGAAGAAATGCAACATTCCGATCTCGTCGTTCTCCGAGGCGAAAGCATACAAATAGAACGCTCTTTTTGCTGCGATGCAGACCGAACCCTGTGCGTCTGTATTATGCACGAGATGGCAAAGAGACAGCTGTATGAAGATTTGCTCAGGTGTCAACTACATGCAGCTGAGCTGGCTGACACAATCTGTGAAAAGCAATTGAATATCGTCTCTGAGATTGCAGGACTGCTGGGCGAGGCAGCGGTTGAAACACAGGCTACAGTGCAGGAGTTGAAGAAAGCTCTCTTACCAGACAAGGTTGAAAAAAATGGCTGAGCAAAACCACCATGAGGAGAATCTCAGTAGGGAAATCGGCGTTATCCAACAGTGCAAACACGGCGAGACAATATGCGGTGATCATTTTGTTGTCTCCCGGGAGGACAACAGAATTCAGATTGTCCTTTCAGACGGGCTCGGTTCCGGGGTTCAGGCCAACATTGCTTCGACGCTTACTGCGACGCTGATTTCCGGCCTGACAAAGCGCGGGCTCCCCCTTGAGGATTGTATTCGCTCTGTTGCCGCGGTTCTTCCGATCACGAAAAAGCACAATCTTGCCTACGCCACTTTTTCCCTTGTTTCCACCGAGGGCCGACAGGTACAGATTGTCCAGTATGACAATCCTCCGGCTGTCTTTCTTCGCGACGGAGTTTCTCTGACATATCCGTTTGAGTCGCACACCATTCTGGAAAAAACGCTTCAGAAGAGTGTCCTAACCATGAAAAAGGATGATATGCTGGTTCTTTTCAGTGATGGTGTCTCTGAGGCAGGACGCGGTGTCACAACTTATTCCGGCTGGGACCGGCGTCAAATGGAAGACTACCTGTTCCGCAGCGTGCACCCCGATGATTATGCACGCCATGTAGCAGCTAATATCATCTCTGCTGTTCAGGCGCTGGATCTCTTTGAATTTCACGATGACACAACAGTAATCGTACTGCGTCTTCGAGAGAGGCTCGCAGCAAATATGCTGATCAGTTTTTCCGATGCATGGAAGCCGGACGAAAGCGTTCTTCTTTCCTTTTTCGCCAAGGAGGGTCTGCATATTATCTGCGGAAAAGGAGCCGCGCATGCTGTAACTTCCAGTGGAATTGACGGCATTGATCTCACTGTTGAAGGAGACTACCCATTTACGGAGATACTTTCCTTGATTCAACACTATCAGCGGGATGGTATGATGAGTCTTGATCTTGAGCAGGCACAGGACGGTGCTTCCCTATTGTTGAAGATGTTGGCAGAAGAGGCCAGCGAAGTGAACATTCTGTTTCACGCCGAATTCGATGGTGAACAGACAGAAAGTGATTCTGCCGCCATGCAAAAGCCAGAGCAGGTTTTTTGTTTGCAACAACTCATGACAGAACTTGGGAAAACAGTCACTCTCAATTTCTGCTAATACAAACCCGGAGCCAAATGATATGGCCCCGGGTTTGCTATAGCCTGTTTCTGTTTCTCGCAGATCAATAGTATTCGTGTTCCACTTCTTTTCCGATTGCCTCCATCGCTTCGGAAAGCTGCTTTGTGAGATTCATCCGCAATCCAAGCTCCAGAGGAAGATCAGGATTCTGATAAGCCGAGTTCACAGCAGTACCGACAAAGAGACAGACTTCCGTACTGTCCTCAATAATCATACGGGCAATCCTGGAGGCGGGGTTAGGTTCATCCAGCCTTTTGAAAAACTGCTCGTCAATCCGCTCCGGCTCGGCATACTCCTTCAGGATCTGGATCACCCGAGCCAGCGTCAGCACTCCTTCCGTCACCAGATCAATCCCCTCAATAGTGCCCGCAGGCGGAAGATCTGAATCGTCGTACTCGATAGAGACATTCAGCGGCCGGTTCAGAACTCTCGAAACAATCTCTGCACTGGTGCCTCCGCTCACAATCCGCCGAACCGTGCTGTCCCCGCTCATAAACGCGCGGACCATCTTTTCGTCATCTGCCTTATTGCGGGCCGGACCGGTCATCAGGTGCAGCCGTTTCCGGTTCGTCACATGAACACATGCAACAGTTGTATCATCACCGGGTTCTCCGCTATAGAGACTGTTGCAGGTATCGCAGATCCGGACGGCTTCTCTCAGCGGAGACTGCCCGGCGCTGTGTCCGCGTAATGCAAAATCAGCAATGTCCTCCCAAGGCCAGCCGAAGCTCATAAAGCTGCCCAGGCCTGCATGGATCGTGCCGTCGGTCATGACCAGGAAAGAATCTCCAACTTTTGCTGTAAAACGAAACGTGTTGATCACCTTTCCCGAGATGATCTGTTCGTTTCTCGGAATACGAATCAGTTCTCCGTCCCGGATAAAGATACAGCCTGGATTTTCATATTCAAACAGGATGCCTCTTCCGTCATGGAAAATCTGCAAAACCGTAAAAGTTGAATAAGAAACACCAGTACGGGGATCCGCCGGAAGTGTTTCAATAACTGTTTCAACACACTCCTCCAACGAGGCGCCTTCCAGCAGCATTTTCCCAAAAATCTGGCTCGTGAGCGTAGAGAGCATGTTTGCACGCACACCGCTACCCATTCCGTCGGCAAGCACAAGGATGTCTGAATCCTTGCGATGTACAAACTGTACCTGGTCACCGCACAGAATCTCTCCGACATGGTTCAGGCTTCTGCTGGCCATTTCTGTCGTGATACTCATGGCCTGTCACCAGAGCTCCTTATTCGCTCATCATCCTCTTTTGGAAATGGTTCGGGAGGTGCGTCCTGTTTCGGTTTGGCATACCTCGTGTTGATTTTAAGTGTCGGCTTTCCCTCTGAACGGGCAATCGGCAGGCTACCTGCTTCTTTGGAAGAGGTAGAATCGGAATAAAACTCATTCATGCTCTTTGTGTCAGAAAGAGAGTTATCCAACCTCTCCGCTCCGTCTTCATGATCCTTGTTTGTGTTGGCTTGCATGGCATTCATCAGCTTCGTCAAGGTCATTTTTGTTTCCGCAGTGGTTTCTCCCAATAGGCTTGCGATTTTCTGAGCGGTAAACATCTGTTCCCTTATGACATTTTGTGCCATTTCAACTGTAGCATTACGACGGTCCTGTTCCTGTTGTATGCGCTTTTCCTGTGCCGTGATATTAATAAAAGTCATCAACGTACTATCCTGTTTAGGAATATACACAATATTCTGCAGGGTCCAAAGATCATACTCTTCGTAATAAACTTTTTTCCCATAGATATTCTGGTGCGTACGGTAAACTGTTTCACAATCTGTCGGATCGATCAGTTCTCCGAGATACCGATGCAAGGCATGCTCCCTGCTTAAGCCGAAAAAGCGTTCCCCAACATCAGAATACTCCAGAATACACTGCGATGCATCTGCTATTATTACTGCATTCGGGCTTTCTTTCAGAATCAGATTTGCCATAGATTCAGCCTGCGCTGTCAGGTATGGGATGCACATCTCAAGCTCCGCTTTGCCCTGATACACTGCTATAGCCTTCTCTCGGCAGCTCGGATAACCGCAGGCCCCACAATTAAGCTCATCTGCCGGACAGTGCTTGCCGGTTTTGGCCAGAATTGTCCTGATCTCCTCTTCATTCGGCAGATTCTCGTGGAGTGAGCGATCTTTGAATTCCTTACGGAGCAAAACGCCCTCCGTGCTGTTCCTCACATCCTCCTCCGGAACCGGTTCAGGCTTAACCATCTCTTCCATGTCGAGCTTGATTTTATAGGGATAGATACCCTTTTCTGTAACAGCCGACCCTTTGATGCAGCCATTCTCACAGATATTCATTTCAACCACGCAATGGTGTAAAGATCCGGCTTCCATAGCCTTGCAGACTTCGATGCAGTTGCGAATACCGTGAACATAAAGCTGCCGATAACCCGTTGCCTCCTCGCCAAGCGATGCACGTATTGAGGCCAGAACGCCTCCTGTAACCGGAAAAAGGCGGTTGACCGCGGGATTGAATGCAAAAGGATCGTTCTCGCAGGCATCGATCCGAATCCTTTCGTCCTGCAGCCAGCAGTTCAGTTCGTAAAAGCTGATTACCGCGTCAACAGCATCTGCATGCCTGGAATCTCTGGCTTCTTTTCTTTTTGCGATACAAGGGCCGACGAATACCACACGGGTATCGGCTCCAAGCTTCTTTTTTATGATTCGGCCGGAAGCGATCATCGGAGATACAACCGGCGCAAGATAGGGAACGAGTGACGGATGATACATCTCAATCAGGTCATTTACTCCCGGGCAGCAGGTGGTAATGATATTATCCATCTTACCTTCTCTTATGAACTGCAGGTAAGCATCTGTCACTGCAGCAGCCCCCTCGGCTGTTTCAAAAACATCTGTGAAGCCAAGCTTCCGCAGAGCAGAACGGATTTGCCCGATCTGCTGAAAATCCAGCAGGCCGAGATAGGACGGAGCAAGCTGCACCGCTACCCGCTCACCGCGTCGGATCATCGCTTTTACCTGCCCGAGCTCGCTCGTCATCGTCTTTGCCTCCTGCGGGCAGACAGCCAGGCAGTGGCCGCATAGGATGCAGTGATCCTCCATAATCTCTGCCCTGCCGCCGAGCACAGAGATCGCTTTGATTTCACAGTTACGGACGCATTTGTAGCAATGGCGGCATTTGGTGGAATTGAAGTCAATGATTCTCATGTCAACTCCCTGCTCCGCTTCGGGTTATGCGGCTCAGAACTTCGTTATTGAAGAATTCTTCCGTCGTCTCCGGACTGACAGAATACACTGTGTCATCGATCACCACACAAACTGCATACTGGCAGGTTCCGGTACAGAAAGAGCCGTTCAACAGAACCTCTCCCTGGAGACGATGAGCTGCGACAAGTTCCTTGAGCTTTGAAACAACATCTTTGGACCCTTTCATATGGCATGCGCTGCCCACACATATTGATACGTTCAGCATTTTCTGCATCCTTCCTATTGTTTATTATCTATAACT
>JAFQZI010000134.1 GCA_017406005.1 Oscillospiraceae bacterium
CCGTATACGATCACTTTCCAAAGATCGTGCTTTCCGTAGCGCAGTGTGTGGTGCATCAGCCTGCCGCGGTAGGTGCTGAACGGTGTGGATGTACCGATCGAACGGTCCAGAACAATTTTTACGGCGGCGCTGTATCCGCCGTACAGATTCTTCGTGACGATCACCAGTTCGTCCGCATGCCCGATCAGACGGCATACCTGCCGCAGTTTATCCTTCATAAAACACTCCGCGGGATGCTTGGTCCAGCAGCCGAAGCAGCCCTGGCAGGGAGCATATTTTCCATCCGCAGCCAGCACGCGGTCACATCGGGATCTGATGATCTCATCATATTGCCGGTCCAGATCATGTATAATCACCTTCACGCTCATTCCTCCTTTATTGCAATGGCCATATCGATTACCTCGTTTTTCATTATGTCTCAAAATAACGAAAAGTCAACTTTTCATTAAAGTATATTTATATGAAAATGAAATTACATGCATCTGTACTTTAACAAAAAAGCTGAAGGGACATTTTCATGCACATATTTCCTCGATTATTGAACGAAAGCGAATAGATAAACTGGCGGGATGCTGTAACAGGTACAGCACCCCGCTTGCTTTTATACATATTCACCGCTTAGGCGGACTTCTTTTGCTTGCCTGATGATTATGCGGTCTGCTCTTCGCGGAGCTGACGGTTAACCTTTTCAACATCCATTTTGTAGTAGATGAAGACAATGATCGCAGTGATGATGAGAGGAACGCCCGCGAACATGAAGGTCAGCATTCTGGAGCACTCGGCAGACTGCACAAGCGCGGTGGCATCGTAGTGAGATGCTGCAAGCAGCCAGCCGCTGATGGCGGAACCCAGGCCGCCGCCAACCTTCATGCCGAAGGAGGTGCAGGAGTACATGGAACCGTCCAGACGCTTGCCGGTCTTGTAGAAGGTATAGTTGGAAGCCTCAGAGACCAGCGCATTGAAAGTGCCGCCACAGGTGCACATGGTAACGGCGACGAAACCGAAGGCAATGACCAGAGCCGGAGCCTTGAACTTGATGGCAAGGACCAGGAACACAACGCGGATCACAAAGTTGAGCAGGAAGGCGCCGAGGTTCACTGTGCGGATGCTCTTGAACTTTTGCACCAGCCAGGGAGCCACGACCAGACCAGCAATACTGCCGACCGAGGAAGCTGTGACCATCTTGCCGAACCAATTGGCATCGCCGCAATTGTAAAGGAAATAGTAGACCGCAGCGCCCATGGAGATGCCCATCATCATGTAAAACAGAACGTACAGGATAGCGAGCATGTCGAAGTACTTGTTTGCCAGCAGGGTCTTGAGAGTTTCAACAAGGCCGATCTTCTCGGCGGGGACCTGCTCCAGCGTGCGACCCTCATTGAGTTCCTCCTCGGGCAGCTCCTTGACGGAGAATACGGAGAAGGTGTTGATTACAAGGCCGATCACAGCGAAGACCACGGCGGTCCACTTCCAACCGACCGCCCCTCCGCCAAATTTGTCGACAAGTACCAGCGCGTAGTTGGAGACGACCGCGGTACCGATCGTGGAGCCGATGAAGCGGAAGGTGCCCATCTGCACGCGCTCATTGGGGTTCTTGGTAATCAGAGAAGTCAGCGCGGAGTAAGAAATATTGTTTGCTGTGTAGAAGATGGCGTTGAGCAGGGTGTAGAAGATGAAGAAGTATTCGTTTTGAAGAAAAACAGCAAGGAATAGACAAAACCCCTGTAAAAACAGGGGTTTTGTTCCGAGCAATACGTATCTTTATTGCTCATGATTTTGGTGGGAGAAGTTGGATTCGAACCAACGCAGCCTTGCGGCAACGGATTTACAATCCGCTCCAATTGACCAGACTCTGGCATTCTCCCATAAATGGTACGCCCTGCGGGGTTCGAACCCGCGACCTACGGATTAAAGGTCCGTTGCTCTACCAACTGAGCTAAGAACGTATATGGTGATCCCTGCGGGATTTGAACCCGGCATTACCGCATTGAAAGTGCGGTGACCTATCCTGTTAGTCGAAGGGACCACGCCAGCCCGAACACTTGGGCTGGTTTTTTATTCATGCGGGGATTTGTATTACTCCGCAATCCTGAAATATCAAAATGTCATCGATCTTTACACCGAAAATGGCGGCGAGGATGGCGAGATTATCAACGGTAGGCAATGCCGTACCACGTTGCCACTTGTAAATGGCCTGCGGTGTGGAAAATCCGAAAATATCCTGCACGTCTTTTACGGTTAAACCCGCATTGACTCGCATACGGGTGATGTTAATTCCGGTTGCGGTCATATCGATGACCGGTATTGGGTTCATTTCATGTACTCTCCTATTCCGGCCGAATGGCCTGTAACACAAACAATAAATGATACAAAAAGGCCGCCTGCCTCATACAAGACAAGCGGCCCGTGAAGATTCTGGTTAGCCTATTCCGGCTGTCGTTTCACAGTTCTGTTCTCTGTCTTATATGGGCATGCCAAAGGACCATGCATCTTCTGAGTATAGATGCACAGAGAAAGATCCTGATATTCGGATTTGAATAAAACAGAAAATTGTCTGAGAATCATTTCTTTTTCCTTTCCGGGCATAGCCCTGATTTCTGGTCTTACTATACCACACTGTTTTCCAGAAGTAAAGAAACCTGTAGTATAATATGTATTGGTCCCTCATCGGGGCTGGGGTTGGAAATTTATTTTGCTGCTGTTATCGCTTTTGCAGATATATAATACCATTTGAGAACGATTTTTTCATGGAAAAAAAGTTGCGAACTCTTTTTTGATTATAAAAAACATTGCAGGGATGTACCAGTGTCTAATCAGATGATTCCGGATGGGATCAGAATTATGAGGAGAAGCGCAACCAGCCCCCACTCAACAAGAAGGAAGGTTTTTCTTTTGTTCGGTTCCATATCCGGCACATAATTGCTGGCGAGGAAGAAGGGTATATAGGTGGTAACGAATACCGGCAGTACACCCCACCATTTATATACCCAGATGAAGGAATGATTGCTTGTCCCGGCAAGGAACGATTCGAACAGTGCAAACAGCAGCGCCATTTCCAATGCACCGACCAGCCGGCAGTCTATCCCGCCTTTTCCGTCTTTGGCAAAATAGCGTTTGCTCCTGTCATACGGCAGCATCTTGAAGGAAATGATGCCGGCCAGGGAAAACATCATGGACAGTTCCCAGCATACACCGATCAGGAGAATAAAAGTAGTGGATTCATTTGATACCGACCAGAGCGGATAACCAAAGAAATGCCCGATCACGGCATTGGCAATCTCATAAAGCCAGTGAACTCCATAAAGTGCCAGCCCAGCAAACACGGCGTCCCAGTTTTTCTTATTAATCTCGGACCAGTAGACATAGAAAACAACTGCGAGAATGAAGATAAATGTCCAGTTGAAATGATCTGTACTTCTGACCTGTATCGCGTTTACCAGATCCCTGGCTTCCTGCGATCCGTCTCCCCAAAATACAAACATGCTATAACCTCCTTAAGCAAAAGAAATACCGTATGATTGTGGAAGCATTATAACACAGATTCTTCTCCTTCGGGAGAATTTTATATAAATTGTTTTCAATAATCGCAACAACAACTTTTCAGATAAAAAACTGGGCTACTGAACAGATTTGTCAGCAGCCTGGAATCTTTAGTGCGCGAATTATTCTTTTTGCAGGGAAAGGTTAAGCACCATGACAATAATGCTGTTCCGTCTCCGTTTAAACTATATCCTTAATTGAATAATCCCTTAAAACTTCTGATAGTATTATTCCAGATCGATTGCTTCGAGATCCAGCTGTTCCAGAATTGGAAGAAGCTTTGTAACGCCGCAGGTAAAGAAAATCATTCGGATCACTTCACAGATTTCATCAACTGTAGCACCGTTTTTTAAGGCAAGCCCGGCGTGAACTTTCATGGTTGTGGCTGTTCCCGTAGCCATTCCGATTGCCATAACCATCAGTTCTTTATATTTTCTGGGAATTGTGCTGTCAGCCTTGTTGTTCTCATAAGAATCGAGGAACATCTTTGCAAGATAGGGATCATTGCCCATTTTCAGATGGGATTCAAGAAGAGAGCCTCCACGGGCTTCTTTCAGTTTTGTGAGTATTTCGCGGGAACGAGCCAGTTTTTCAGTATCAGTCTGCTACATTTTTGATTGTTCCTTTCTATCTGTTAGTTCAATATTCAACTCAGCCGAAAACGGAGAGGAGGAAGCCTGCAGCGATTGCAGAACCGATAACACCAGCCACATTCGGGCCCATGGCGTGCATCAGCAGGAAGTTGGTCTTGTTGTATCTGCGGCCCACATCCTGGGAGACACGCGCTGCCATCGGAACTGCCGAGACACCTGCGGAACCGATCAGCGGGTTGATCTTCTTGCCGGAGCCGTAGTACATTGCAACGCCGCCGAGCAGGCCGCCGATCGTGGAGATGGAGAATGCAATCAGACCGAGGATAATGATCTTGATTGTATCGAGCTTTAGGAAGTTGTCTCCAACCATCGTTGCACCGACGGAGGTTGCAAGGAAAATGGTGACGATGTTCATCAGGGCATTCTGCATCGTGTCGGAAAGGCGGTCGGTCACCCCGGTCTCACGGGCCAGGTTACCGAACATCAGGCAGCCGATCAGGGGAGCAGTGCTGGGGAGCAGAAGGATAACGAAGGTTGCCACAACGATCGGGAAAATGATCTTCTCGGTCTTGGAGACCTCGCGGGTCTGCTCCATTTTGACCACTCTCATCTCTTCCGTGGTGAAGGCTTTCATGATCGGGGGCTGAATCAGCGGGATCAGGGCCATGTAGGAATAAGCCGCGATGGCTATCGGCCCGAGAAGCTCAGGCGCGAGCTTCGTGGTGAGGTAAATGGCTGTAGGGCCGTCCGCTCCGCCGATGATGCCGATGGATGCTGCCTGGGGGCCGGTGAAGCCGAGGAGAACAGCGCCGAAGAAAGCGATGAATACGCCCAACTGTGCCGCCGCACCGAGAAGCAGGCTCTTCGGGTTGGAGAGCAGCGGGCCGAAGTCCGTCATTGCACCGACGCCCATGAAGATCAGGGACGGGTAAATGCCTGCCTTCACGCCGATATAGAAGAAGTCAAGCAAACCCGCATGGCTCATGATATGGCCGTAGCTGTGATAGTAGGGAGAAGAGGAATCCAGGAAGGCTTCCCACAGTTCCGGATGGTACAGGGCGTTGTCTCCGCCCAGATGAACAACAAAGAAGCTCAGGTTGCTCAGCAGGCAGCCGAACGCGATGCCGCACAGAAGCAGCGGCTCGAACTTTTTCACGATGCCAAGATAGAGCAGCACAAAGGCTATTATAATCATGACGAGGTTCTTCCAGCCGCCCGCCATAAAGAACGAGGCAAAGCCGGATTCCAGCGCCAGGGTTTTCAGGGTATCTAATACGTTCATCCGTGCCTCCTTATGCGATAACCGCGAGAGGAGCACCAGTTTCCACTACCTGACCCTTGGTCACGATAATCTGCGCAACAGAACCTGTCTTCGGAGCAACGATTTCATTCTCCATCTTCATCGCTTCAAGGATAATCAGCACATCGCCCTCTTTGACCTGCTGGCCCTGGGTAACCTGAATCTTCAGGATATTGCCGGGCATCGGGGACTTGACAACCTCACCGGCTGCGGTGGCAGCAGGTGCAGGAGCGGCTGCGGGTGCCGGAGCTGCAGCAGGTGCGGGTGCAGCCGCGACAGGCGCTGCTGCCACAGGCGCAGCTACAGGAACGGGAGCTACGGCATCATACTCGTCCACGAGCATTGCCTCTCCCTGTTCGACTTCTACTTCATAAACTCTCTTGTTGAGTGTGACTTTGTACTTCATTATTCCTTTACCTCCTTGATGGACTTGAAGCGCAGCTGATTGAGCGGAATTCCGGTTGCGTCCGCAACGATCGCCATAACCATTGCAGCGTCTCTGGGATCGGTATTGTAAAGCTTGAACTCACCGGCTGTGCCCGGTGCGGGAGGAGCCTTCTTTTCAGGCTCAGCAGCAGGTGCTGCCGCTTTAACGGGTTCAGGAGCGGGGCCTTCGGTTGCAGCAGGCTTCTTCGCCTTGCTGATAAAGTAGCTCGCCATCGCAAGCACTACCAGCATCAGCAGTACGAGCCCGAGAAACACCACCAGATAGCCCAGTATGGCTATTCCCCCTGCCTGCCCTACGCTGAGGTGCACAAGATCTGCTTTCATTTCTTCTTATCGATCCTTTCCACTTTGTATTTATGGACGTTTTCAAGCTGCTTTTTCTTTTCCTCAAGGAATGCCGGTGCAACCGTCGGGAAGAGGGCATAGGTGAGCACATCTTCTTCGCATGTGGCGAGGTCGCCAACTTCTTTTTCAGCCTGATCCCATCCGGCAGGAATCAGGTCGGCAGGGCGGCAGCTGATGGGGGACTCATCCCCGAGGGCCTTCTTTACCAGATCCGGATTCAGAGGGCCGGGTGCTTTCCCGTACATTCCGCGGCAATACTCCTTCATCTCTTTTGAGATCGTACCGTAGCGCTTTCCGGTGAGAACATTCGTAGTCGCCTGCTGACCGCACATCTGGCTGGAAGGCGTTGCAAGCGGAGGATATCCCATATCCGCACGTACATGGATAGCCTCTTCCAATACTTCAGGCAGCCGGTCGAAGGCGTTCATAGCTTTGAGCTGGCTCTCAAGGTTGGTAAGCATACCGCCAGGAATCTGATGCTGGAGACAGCCGACGTCTACACCGACAAGTTCGGATGCATTCTCGGCATACTTTTTACGCAGTGCCTTGAAGTCATTATTCAGGGAATTGAAAAGCGAAAGGTCAATCCCGGGGTCGCGCGGGGTTCCGCGCAGGGCGGCGATCAGGCTTTCTACTGCCGGAAGGGACGGACCAAGGCCAAGCGGGGAAGTAGTAACATCTACTCCGTCTACACCGGCGCGGATTGCCTCCCAGTAACACATCTCAGCCATACCGCCTGTGCAATGGCAGTGCAGATATACGGGAATATCGAGGGCTGCTTTCATCTCAGAGACGAGAGCATAAGCTCCGCCCGGAGTCATGAGGCCGGCCATATCTTCTATATGAATAGCAAACGCGCCCATCTTCTGTTGCTCAAGAGCATTTTGAACACGAAGCTTATCCGTATGGAAGGGGCTGATATTATACTGGATGGATCCTTCTACCTTTTTGCCGGCCTGTAGGGCGGCATCAAATGCAGTTTCGCAGTTGCGGAGATCTTCCAGCGCGTCAAAAATCAGGAATATATCTATACCGTTGCGGGCTGCTGCCGTAATAAAACGACGGACGATATCATCCGGATAAGCTTTATAACCTACGAGGTTTTGCCCGCGGCATACCATTTTCAAAGGCGTGTTTTTCATGACGGCCTTAAACTTGCGCAGCCGTTCCCATGGATCATCATTAAGATAGCGGATGCAGACGTCAAACGTGGCGCCACCCCACATCTCCATATTTTCAAAGCCGATTTTATCCATACGCTCCAGGAAGGGGAGCATATCCTTTGTTTTTACCCTTGTTGCGAGCATCGACTGCTGTCCGTCCCTGAATTCAAGGCTGTTGAAACGAACGGGAGTATTGGTTGCAAAAACACCGTAAGACATATCGTATACACACCTTTCTTTATTAACCGCTGTCGGACAGCGGCTTTTTTGTGCTCATAGCTTATCATATCCACAAATAGTTTGTCAATAGTTTTGTTTAACGCTAAACTAAAAACTTTTTCGAGGAAATAAATCTTAGCTATGTTGCACAAATTTAAGAGGCGGAATTTATGCAACATGCTGAAAAATGGAGAAAAAGGAAAAGAAGTGTTGACTTTGGTTTAACGTTGTAGTAAACTGCGAGCAGACTTAGTTTTACGTTAAATCAGAAAGTTGAGATCATTTAGAAGCCACAATCAAAATTCAAAAAAGAGCCGGTGTAAGCTGAAAGCCGGCAAGGAGGAAACAGTATGGGAAAAAAGTATATCAAAGCAATGGACGGTAATGAAGCAGCAGCCTATGCTTCCTATGCATTTACTGAGGTAGCAGCCATTTATCCGATTACCCCGTCTTCCCCAATGGCAGAGCATGTTGACAGCTGGTCAGCCAACGGAAAGCTCAATATTTTCGGCCAGAGGGTCAAGCTGGTTGAAATGCAGTCGGAATGCGGTGCCGTATCGGCTATGCATGGTGCACTGGACGGCGGTGTTCTTGGAACTTCCTACACGGCATCTCAGGGATTGATGCTGATGATCCCGACGATGTACCGTATCGCCGGTCAGCTGAAACCGGGCGTTATCCATGTTGCATCCCGCAATGTGGCAACTCACGCAATTACAATCAATGCGGAACAGTCTGACGTGATGGCCTGCCGGCAGACGGGATTTGCCCTTCTTGCTTCCTCCAGCGTGCAGGATTGTATGGATCTCGGCGCTGTGGCACATCTCTCCGCCATTCGCGGGCATGTTCCTTTCCTTCATTTCTTTGACGGCTTCCGCACTTCCCATGAAATTCAAAATGTAGAATGCCTGGATTATGATGATCTCAAAGGTCTGGTGGACTGGGAAGAGCTTCGCAAATTCCGAGAGAACGCTCTGAATCCAGAGCATCCCGTGCTCCGCACTACCGGCCAGTACGACGATACTTACTTCCAGAGCCGTGAAGCCTGCAACAGCTTCTATGATGTTTTGCCGGAAGTTATCGAAGGCTATATGGACGAGATTAACAAGCTCACAGGCCGTAACTATAAACTTTATAATTATTATGGTGATCCCGAAGCTGAGCGGGTGATGATCACGATGGGGTCTTCTTCCGGCTGCATCCGTGAAACGGTGGATTACCTGACAGCAAAGGGTGAAAAGGTCGGTTTCCTAGATGTACATCTCTACCGTCCGTTCTCTGCAAAGCACTTCCTCAGCGCGCTGCCGAAGAGCGTCAAGATTATCACCGTAGGTGACCGTACCAAGGAACCCGGCGCTGCAGGTGAACCTCTTTATGAAGATGTTGCCTCTGTCATCCAGGAAAGCGGCAAGGACATCAAAGTTCTGGCTTCCCGCTTCGGCCTCGGCACAAAGGACTATACGCCCGCACAGGTCATTGCCCAGTTTGACAACATGAAGGCTGACGCCCCGATGAATCACTACACGGTCGGTATCAATGACGATGTGACTCATTATTCTCTCCAGGTTGGCCCGGAAGTCAACACGGTTCCCGAGGGTACAGTGAGCTGCAAGTTCTGGGGCCTCGGCTCTGACGGAACGGTCGGCGCTAATAAGAACACCATCAAAATCATCGGTGACCATACGGATATGCACGTACAGGCCTACTTCCAGTATGACGGAAAGAAATCCGGCGGCGTAACACGTTCTCACCTGCGCTTTGGGCATAAGCCGATCCTCTCCACATATCTCGTCAACAATGCAGACTTTGTTGCCTGCCACAACAAATCCTATCTCGACCGCTACGATATTCTGAAAGATGTAAGAGAAGGCGGCAGTGTGCTCATCGCCTGTGACTGGCAGGGAGAAGAACTTGAGAAAAATCTCACCGATGCTTTCAAACACGATGCAGCGGTCAAGAAGATTCGCCTCTACACGGTAGACGCTACCGGTATTGCAGAAAAACTCGGTCTCGGCAGCCGCACCAACACCATCCTGCAGGCAGCATTTTTCAAAATCACCGGCATTCTCCCGACGGAGAAAGCAGTTGAATACATGAAGGCAGCCATCCTGAAGACCTATGGGAAAAAGGGTGAACGCGTTGTCAACATGAACTACGCGGCAGTCGACAGCGGTATTGAGCAGGTTCACGAGGTCGAAGTCCCGGCAGCATGGGCTGAGATCCAGGTACAGCCGGCTGTGGTTGATCCGTCTCTGCCGGAATGGATCAAAAAGATTCAGATTCCGGTCAACTCCATGACGGGTGACAATATCCCGGTCAGCGCTTTCATCGATCTGCCTGACGGCACCATGCCGCAGGGCACTTCAAAATATGAGAAGCGCGGCATCGCAGTAAAAGTTCCTGTATGGGACAGCAGCAAATGCCTCCAGTGCAATATGTGCTCCTATGTCTGCCCGCATGCAGTGATCAGGCCCTTCCTCCTGGATGAACAGGAAGCTGCCGCTGCTCCGGAAGGCTTCCAGATGATCGATGCAAAAGGCAAAGGTCTTGAAGGGTTAAAGTACAGCATCCAGGTTGCCACGCTTGACTGCACCGGCTGCGGGTCCTGCGTCAACTGTTGCCCGGCTAAGGAGAAAGCTATTTCCATGCAGCCGCTGGATGCCCACAGGGAAGATGCAGAGCACTTTGAGTATGCACTCAAACAGGAAGTAAAGAATCCGCTGGGTGTAAACACTGTAAAAGGCAGCCAGTTCCAGCAGCCGTTGCTCGAGTTCCCCGGTGCATGCCCCGGCTGTGGAGAAACGCCGTATGCAAAGCTGATCACCCAGCTCTTCGGAGACAGAATGTATGTTGCAACAGCAACAGGCTGCTCACAGGTATGGGCAACATCCTTCCCGTCCTTCCCCTACACCAAGAACGCAAAAGGGCAGGGTCCGGCTGTCGGTGGCTCTCTCTTTGAAAACAACGCGGAATACGGCATGGGCATCTGGCTCTCTGTTGAACAGCAGCGTCAGAAACTGGCAGATTATCTGCAGAAGCTTATGGACATGACTGCCAGCGAGGAAATCCGTGAAGCCGGAGCCGAATGGCTTGCTCGGTTTAATGATAAAGATGGCTCTCGTACCGCTGGTGAGAAGCTCAAGGCTGTTCTCGATGCCTATACCCCTGCAGAAGGGGAAGCAGAAGCAGTCGCTCTGGTAAAAGAAAATTATGATCATCTGGCAAAGAAATCCGTCTGGTTCTTCGGCGGTGACGGATGGGCATACGATATCGGCTACGGCGGGCTCGATCATGTGCTGGCTTCCGGTGCAAATGTAAATGTGCTTGTGTTTGACACCGAGGTTTACTCCAATACCGGTGGGCAGGCTTCCAAATCCACCCCGACGGGTGCAGTTGCACAGTTCGCCGCTGCCGGCAAACGCCGCAAGAAAAAAGATCTCGGCATGATGGCCATGAGCTATGGTGATGTATATGTGGCTCAGGTTGCTCTCGGTGCGAACCCGAATCAGTTCCTCAAGGCAGTGCTTGAAGCAGAAGCGTATGATGGCCCGTCCCTCATCATCGCCTATGCACCTTGCATCAACCATGGCCTGCGCTGCGGTATGGCCGATGTACAGGGTGAAATCAAGCGGGCGGTAGACATCGGTTACTGGCAGCTTTACCGTAACAATCCCGCTCTTGCTGCAGAAGGAAAGAATCCTTTCCAGCTGGATTCCAAAAAGCCTGAAGGGAACTTCCGCGAGTATCTGATGGGCGAAACCCGTTATTCCTCTCTCACGCGCACCTTCCCTGAAGTGGCTGAAGAGCTCTTCACCCGCACCGAAGCGGAAGCGATGGCTCGTTATGCAAAATACGAAGCACTGGCAAAATAAAAATAAATTGTTCTGCACTGCCCCGAAAGGAGCGAGCAGAACATGGCAAAACCAGGTATTTCCATTGTATTATTTTTAAAGGAGTAATCTATGAGTACATTTATTGAAACAGTGCTTGGCGGTGCAGCGGGAAGCGTTGTCACCATTGAGCCGGATGTCGTTGTGATCAATGACGGTGTCTCTCATGCCGCGGTAGAGGAAATCGGCAGTGTAGCATATCCGGAGCGGGTTTACGTCATTTATGATCATGATGTTCCGACAGGGCGGCCTGAAGCAGCCGCGATCCTTCGGAAAAACTGGCTATTTGCCCAGAAGTACGGCTGCCATTATGTGCAGGCAAAGGGCGTCGGCTATCTCTATCTCCTGCATGAAGTTGTAAAACCCGGGCAGATCGTGGTTGGCGGAGGAAGCCATGCCGCTATTTTCGGCGCAAACGGCGTGCTCGGTATCAACGTCAGTGTGCCGGAACTGGCACGGCTCGTGGAGACGGGGCGCTTCAGCACAGTTGTTCCTGAGACCGTCTGTGTGAATTTGAAAGGGAAACTTCCCGAGAATACCGGCGCTATGGATGCAGCGTTTGCTTTCCTGAGAGATCATCGTGAAACCCTCCAGAAGAAGGCAGTGGAAGTCCATGCTTCTTCTTTTACGCAGCATGAAAAAGAAGTGTTCCTCAGCGTTGTCGGGAGCACAGGAGCTTATACTGCGAGCATCTCTGACGATGAAGCAGAAAATGCAGTTTCGTTTGATCTTTCTGCTGTAGTCCCGATGGTTATGCTGCCCTGCGAGGAGAGAAAAGACCAGAAAGCAGCAGCCTTCACCGAAAAAGCTAATGTTGCAGGCACCGCGCTGCATGCCGGCCAGATCGGCGGATATACAGGCGGCACCATTGAAGATCTTCGCCTTGCCGCTTCTCTTCTGGAAGGAAAAAAGCTCGCTCTTGGCTTTAGGCTCAGTATCTGCCCGGCAACAGCAGCCGATTATATTCAGGCCTGTGAAGATGGCCTGATCACGCAGTTTATCGATTACGGTGCTCAGATCAATGCCGCCGGAGATCACAGTGAGATTATCCAGGGGGCAGGCGCTATGGGCGCAAATGAAGTGCTGCTTACAACGGGGCTTTACACATATACAGGCGCTATGGGTGTACCCAGCGCAAAGATCTATTCCGCATCTGTGCAGTCGGTGGCGCTGGCATCTGTCAGCAAAGAGATTTGAGGAGGAACCCCCATGGATAAATTCTTTAATGGAAAGATCTGGAAGTTCGGAAACGATATCGATACCGATACCATTATTCCCGGCAAACGCGGCACAATTCCCACTATTGAGGAAATGAAGAAATATGCTTTCGAGCTCCTCAAGCCTGAATTCGGCTCTACAGTTCAGCCAGGAGATATCCTTGTCGCGGGCACGAACTTCGGCTGCGGATCCTCCCGTGAGCAGGCAGCCACAGTCCTCTCTCACAATGGCGTGAGATGCATCATTGCCAAAAGCTTTGCCCGTATTTTCTTCCGCAACGCTTTCAACAGCGGTATTCTCCTTCTGACGTGTGACGGAATCCAGGATGTGTGTGAAGGCGGAGATATCGTTACGGTAGACGTGGAAGCACAGACGGTGTCCGTCAACGGTAAGAGCTTCAGAGTCGGGGCTGTACCCGAGAACCTGTTCAACATCGTGGCTAACGGAGGCCTGATTGCTGACACAAAAGCTCGCATGGCTGCCGGCTTGAAAAAGACGGAGATTACTCCCCTTACGAAAGAGCAGTGCCAAAAGAGCGGGTATACACTTGCAGAGAAGATTTTGAAGCGTAATGCAGGCAAAGAGCATGTTCAACCCGGTGATATTGTCATTACAAAACCCGACATGTTCATGATCCATGATATTTATACTCCGTACCTCCTGGATACCCTGGAGAAAATGGGAGCTACTGAAATCGATGACCCCGATAAAGTGACCATCATCTTTGACCACTGCATGCCTACTGCCGTAGCAAAAAACGATTCTGCTCACTATGATGCAGGTTTGGAGATTGCAAAGCGCTACGGTGTGAAGAAGCTGCATATCGGAGAAGGCATCTGCCATACGATTATGCATGAAGCTAAATATGCCAAGCCAGGTGAGATCGCTACTGCAACGGACTCCCACACGACAACCTATGGCGGGGCGGGCAACTTCTGTTCCGGCATCGGCACAGCAGAAATGGCCGCAGCTCTGATTACCGGCGAGCTGTGGTTCAAAGTGCCGACTGCAATAAAAATTGTCCTGAACGGGCATTTTAAGGACGGCATCATGTCTAAAGATGTGATTCTTCGTGTGCTTGGGGACATCAAGGCAGACGGTGGCCAGTATAAATCCATGGAATTCACCGGCCCGGCAGCCCATGAAATGAGCATGGAGCAGCGCTTTACGGTTGCCAATATGGCGCTGGAAGCAGGCGCAAAGTGCGGTCTTTTCGAAGCGGATGAAAAAACGGCAGAATACTACGGGATTCCGCTTGAGGAAATAGAATGGATTCGAGTGGACGAAGACGCCAAATATGAAAAGGTGCTGACCTATGATGTCAGTGAACTGGAGCCGCAACTCTCCTGCCCGCAGGGTGTTGACAATGTCCATCCAATCAGCGAAGTTCTCGGCACTAAAATCGATGAGGTCTATCTCGGAAGCTGCACAAACGGCAGCATTGAGGATCTGGAGGTCGCTGCGAACATCGTAAAGGGCAAACAGGTTGCCCCCGGGCTTCGGTTCGTAGTGGTGCCTGCAACCAACACTGTGTTCAAGCAAGCCATTGAGAGAGGCTATATCAAGACCTTTATTGAAGCAGGCGCTGTAATATCTCATCCCTGCTGCGGTCTTTGCTGCGGGATGCCTTACGGCCTGATGACAGATGATGAGAGGATTTTGCTTACGGCAAACCGCAACTTTATCGGTAGACAGGGTACCAAAAAGACCCTCAGCTATCTCAGCAGTCCGGCTGTTGCAGCAGCTACCGCCATTGCAGGTGTCATAACAGACCCGAGAGGATAAAAAAGGGGAACGCTTATGGATTACAAAGCCGAATATGCCCGCAAAAAAGGAACTGTGGAACAATGCCTCAGCCTGATCGGTTCCGGAGATGTGGTGGTATTAGCGGGAGACGGGAATGCTCCACTGTCCTTCGGTGCACAGTTTCACACCATCGCTCCCCGTGTCCGGAATGTAAAGGTTTTTAAGGATTTTACCAATTACTATCCTTTCCCGACGATGGATGGCATGGAAGGCCACATCTTCACACAGAGCTTCTTCTTCGGAAAGGATATGCGTGAAGGTCTGCCGAAAGGGAATTCCTCTTTCTTCCCGGCAGATATGAGCATGAACGGCAGTTTTATTGCGGAAAACAATCCCACTGTGTTCATCGCAGCTGCTACAGAGATGGACGAATCCGGCAACTTCCAGATCGGCCTGTCCAACATGTGGGAACCGGATAGCCTGAACGCTGTTCGGAGCCGCGGTGGCAGAATTCTTCTGGAGGTCAACCGGAATCTGCCGAAAGTAAATGGCGCTCTGGAGGTCAATATTGCCGATATTGCAGCCCTGACAGAGACCGACACACCCATCACTCTTATTCCACCCAAAGCAGCTTCCCCGGAAGAGGCAGAAGTGGCAAGGAATGTCCGTACCCTGATCCATGATGGAGACTGTGTCCAGTTCGGGATCGGTGCATTACCCAATGCCATTGCGGAGCTGTGTATGGACCTGAACGATCTGGGCATGCACACGGAGATGCTTACCAGCTCGATGGCGAGGATGGTTCGGGAAGGAGTCATCACCGGGAAACAGAAAAATTTCCTCCCCGGGGAACATATTTTCACCTTCGCAGGCGGAGACGAAGCCCTTTTCGAAACACTGAAAGGGAACAGCAAATTCCGCATTACACCGGGTAGCTGGGGCTGTGACCCGTTTGTGATAGCGCAGAATGACAATATGGTTTCTGTCAATACCTGTGTGGAGATGGATCTGATGGGCCAGATTGCTTCCGAAGCGATCGGGACAAGGCAGTTTTCCGGATCAGGCGGGGCTTTCTGCTTTACCTATGGTGCACTCCGTTCAAAAGGCGGCAGGGCAATTATGGCTTTCAGCTCAAAATCAGCCAAAGGCTTCTCGAAGATCAGGGCTACACTTGGTGCAGGATCTACCGTTACCATTCCCCGTAACTATGCGGACTATATCGTGACAGAATATGGCATTGCTCATCTGAAGGGAAAAACGCTTCGGGAGCGAGCCAATGCACTGATTGCGGTAGCACATCCGGATTTCCGCGAGGATCTGGCAACAGAAGCAAAAAAACTGATGTGGATCTGAAGATTAATAATCTGAGCAAAAAAACTTTTTTGGGAATCCCCGCAAAAGGCGGATTCTGATATAATAAAAAAACAAGGAGAAAGAAAATGGAAAAGAATAAGATTAATTTCGATGTCTGTGGGCTGCCATTCAAGTATTTTGTGCCATTCTTTGTGATGGTCATGGCAGCAGTTTACCTAGGCTTTATCCCAACTGCAAAACTGGCTGACGGGCTTACCCCGTCATCCTTCGTGGCAACCTTTGCCTATCTGATGGCAATCGGTGGCATTTTCTTCTGGCTCGGCAATACAATTCCCATTCTGAATAACTATCTCGGTGGCGCATGCCTGTTGCCGCTGCTCGGCGCTTCCTTCCTAAACTATGTGGGCCTCGTCCCGGCACCGATGGTCTCTGGCGTGAAAGTCCTCATGTCCGGCGGATTCCAGGACGCCTACATTGCCATGCTGCTGGTCGGCTCCATCCTGGTGATGGATCGCAAAATTCTCCTCAATGCCACAGCACGTTATATCCCGACAGTGATTGGGTCTCAGATTTTCGCAATCGCCTTTGCCATGATTGCAGGTCTGATCACCGGCTTCGGCCCGATCAAAGCTCTGTTTGACATCGCAGCACCTTGCATGTCCGGCGGCTCAGGCGGTGCGATCACCACACTACCCAAGCTTTACAGCGACCTCTCCGGTACCGATATGATGACAGAAGCCGGTAAGTTCCTCTGCTATGCATCCATTGCCAACGTGCTCGCTGTTGTATTGGCAGCTGTTTTCGGTGGCCTCACAAAGAATAGCAAGGTCATCAATGGTGGCGGCCAGATTCTTCGTAAAGGCGTGCAGGAGGACTTAAAGGCGGAGAAGCGCCCAGCAACCAGCGGCGACTATAAAGCTCTTGGCGGCGGCATCTTCATGGCATTCTGCCTGTATCTGCTTGGTAACATTCTTGGCAATGTCCCCGGTCTGAAAGTGATCCCCGGCCTTGCATGGACGATTATCCTCGGCATCATCATCAAGTGTGCAGGCATCCTCCCTGCAAAGTATGAAGACAACTGCGTATATTCCATGAATTTTGCTCTTCGTGCTTTCCTCCCTATGCTCATCGCAGGCATCGGCATCAATTCTCTCAAGTTCTCTGCTCTAACAGAGTACTTCTCTATCGGTGCATTCATCGTCATCATTATCGCTGTCATCGGCGCCTTCCTCGGAGCCTGCCTCTTCGGGCATCTTACTGGCCTGTTCGGGTATGAAGCGGGCGTCACGGCAGGTCTCTGCTGCTGCAACATCGGTGGTTCCGGAGACCTTGCGGTGCTCTCCGCTGCCAACCGCATGAACCTCCTTGCTTTTGCATCCATCTCTACCCGCATTGGCGGCGCGCTGATGGTTATCTGGATCGGTATTCTCTATCGACTGCTCCATTAATCACGCGCCTCATAGTTTCACTCCTTTTCAAAGGTGAGCCGCTGTAATCCAGCGGCTCATTTAACAAAGGGAAAAACAGTTCAGGAAAGGAAGACAGTATTATGCTGCATAAAAAATGCGGACGCATCCGTTGGATCAATACGGCGGGATTTGAAATCTGTATGGCAAACGGAAAGCATATTCTGATTGATCCATTTCTCAGCGGCAGAGCGAATGATCAGATCGTCTGCTACCCGATGGAACTGGATCAAATTGAAGCGTGCGATTATTTGCTCCTCAGCCACACACATTCCGACCACGCAGCAGATGTGGGAAGAATTCAGCAGAAATTTCCGAAACTGAATCTCTTTGTCGGAGATCTGTCAGCAGATGCGCTGTGCGAGGAGCAGGGCGTGGATTGTGCAAGAATGTACCGCGTTCGCAGTGGCGAGGTTTATGAATTCGACGATCTGAAAGTTGAAGCGTTTTCCGGCCGCCACACAGAATCCTCCCGCGGTTATTACAAAACCGACAGAGACTTTATTCGGGATGGTCAATTCTGGCCTCTCCAGTGGTGTGGAAACCTTGAATTCATCAACTATCGGCTTACTCTCTGCGACGGAACCGTTCTGTTTCTGTGGGGTGGAATGACCTCTCCGGATCAAAAATATAAGTTCCGGAATATGAATGCCAATATTGCTGTGATGCAGGTCAGTCCCAAGCAGAGTTTTTCCGAGTTCGCAGAGTTTGTGCATTCTGTACGAGCACAGGTTGTTATTCCTCATCACTACGATTTCACAGAAAAACTATTTGAAGCTATGCCGTTTATGATGGACGCGATGAGCGAAGAGAACAAAAAGAACTTTGTGAAAGACGGTGTTTTTCAGTGGAAAGCCTATCTGGAAGCTCTTGCAGAGGCAGTACGGAAAGAATCACCGGAAACGGATCTTTTGCCACTTGAACATCACCGCTGGTATCGCTTCGGATTTACCTGTGTAGCGGAAGATTAAGGAAATGGGAAAGAGCAGACTATGGAATGTTATAAAATTGCTCTCTCTGCCGGAGACTCTGTTGGTACGGAACTGATTGCCCAGGCAAAAAAACTGATAGCAGCGCTTGAGGCGGTTGAGGATGTACAGTTCCAGCTTTTTGAGTTTGAGAGCTGCAACCCTGCAATAGAGCGCTATGGCACGGCTTTCCGAGATGAAGATCTGAAGGAAGCTAAAACCTGTTGCGGGATACTGTTTGGCAACCTGGGCATTTCATCCTCGCAGCCGTTAAAACCGGAACAGTCACCTGTCTACACCCTGACAGCAGCGAGAAATGCCTTTCACGTCTGTACCAATATCCGTCCGGTGCGGATTCAGAAGGAATATGAATCTCTTTCGCCGCTGAAACAGAAGATCACGGAAAAAGGGATAGATATTCTCATCGTAAGGGATTTGATGGGGGGAATGATTACAGGTGCCCGTCATCACCGTGAGGGAATATACGGCCGAGAAGCCAGTGATCTGGAATACTATAATGAACAGATTGTCAGACACAGTGCAGAGTTCGCATTTCAGTCAGCAGAATTCCGACACAGGAAAGTGACCAGTGTGGACAAAGCAAATATCCTCTCTTCCAGCAAACTGTGGAGAGAAACTGTGAAGGAAACCGGGAAACGCTATCCTCAAATAATGCTGGAGAATGATTACGTAGATCATACTGCAATGCAGTTGCTTACAGCACCTTGGGAATACGATGTCATCCTGACCAGCAATGTGTTCGGGGATATTCTTGCAGATGAGATTGCGCAGATTTCCGGCGCACCATGGTTGTTCGGCTCAGGAGAAATTGCCATGGATGGACGAGGTATTTATACACCCAATCAGCTGCATCACCCGCAGGGAGACCAACTTGCTGGAAAAGGAATTGTCAGCCCTTACGGGATTCTGAACGCATTGTCTCTGCTAATCCGTTACAGCTGCAATAGAGGAGATTTGGCGGAACGGATTAATCGTGCGCTTGAGAGAGCGATCGGGGAGCGTTTGTTTACCGCAGAGGCTGTTCCTGAAGGTGGAAATGTTGTAAGTACAAAAGATCTTGGCGATATCATAACTGCATATATCGTCGGAAAGGGATAAGATCATGGAGTGCGGCAGGCCAAAATCTAGCGAAGACGCTATCTCTGTTGCAAAACAGGCTCTATGGGAGAAATTTGAAATCAGTTTTTCAACCGTGGAAAACGGAACAGCTTGTGGAGAACTGATTCTGAATGCAAAGCATTTGAATTTTTATGGTGTACCATTTGGGGGAATTCTTTTTAACCTTGCAGATAATACTGCAGGTATGGCTTTTTTAAGCGCAGGAGGTAACGGCGTTACGGTAAGCGGAAATGTCAATTATCTTCGCGGAGCCCGCCCAGGTACGGAAAAGCTTATTTGTCATGCCACTGTAAAAAAAACAGGTCGCAGGCTGTTTTTCATCGATGCGGAAGTATCAGATGAAGTCGGAAATGTCCTCTCAGAATACACCTTTATTTTTACCAATATTGAAAGTCCCTAAAAAAAAACACCACCATGCCGGATTTTGATGAGGCATGGTGGCGTTTTTTAGGGCATGAGAAAGCTTTCGCGTATAATCAGCTCCGGAGGAATCTCAATATGCACCGGTTCCAGGTTATGGGTGTTTAATTTCTCTTGTAGCAGGTCAATGACGGAAGCGCCGATGACACCGGTGGGCATTTTGATGACGCTGAGTGCCGGGGTAGAGTGTGTTGTCAGTTCGGAGCCGGTAACATCAATGCTCAACAACTCCAGTTCTTCCGGAACAAGGATCCCACGCTCATGAAAGGCTTTCAAAGCTCCGAAAGCAATTGCGTCATAATCACAAAAAACAGCCTGAGCAGAACATTCGCTGCGGCAGAATGCTTCTGCCATCCTGTATCCACCCTCGGCAGTGCTATCGTCCTGAAAGATATGGCTTTCTTCTATTGTGATACCCATCTGGCTGCAGGATGAGAGAAATGCTTCTGTCCTCCTGTGAGTAGCGATAAACTGCTTCCCGGAGGAAAAAACAGCGAGCTTCTGATAACCCTTATCCAGAAATTGCTGCGCAGCTAAATGGCCAATTGCATCGTTGTCCACGTTTACTGTTGAAAAAACAGAAGAAGTACGGTTGACAAGAACTACCGGAATCATCAGCGGAAGCGATTCCAGGTAAAGAAGATCTTTCTGAGAGCATGCCCCTACGATAACTGCATTATAGGTGTTTTTCAGAAGTGAGCTGGCATATTTCTCCAAGGAGTCGTTTTCATAGGCCTGTACGACAAGCTCGCAGTTGAAACCGGTTTCGCGAATCCTTCTGGAATACGCATTCAGAAAGGAAGCCAGAATGGAAAGACGAAAGTCAGCTGGCCAGAAGAAGGCGATTACTGCAGGCTCATCGTCTCCCGCACGCAGCCGGCGGGCACTCAGATTTGGCTGATAACCCAGCTCTTTCATTACCTGATAGATTTTGTCCTGTGTCGCTTTTGTGATGCCTCTCTGTTCTGATTTCCCATTCAGGACAATCGAAACGGTCGTAGCTGAAACACCGACTTTTTCCGCAATATCTTTTACTGTAGCTATATCGACCACCCCCCCCTTTTAAGCTCCGTATAAATGTTATTATATGGTAATAAACTTCGATTGTCAAACGTTAAAATAACAATTAAAAGGTGGACTTCTGTTCGTTACTTTCAAACGAGCTGACAGAAAGATACAATTGCAAATGACAATCTGCAAAAACCACTGTCATTTCATCCGTGATTGTTTTGTTTCCATCAGAGTAACGCAATCAGGAAAGCTGTCGGATAATGGATGGATCGAACTTGCTAAGATCTGCACAACCGGTAAAAGCCATAGCCTTTTTCAGCTGATCTGTGGCATTGCGGAGATATGCTGCAGCTCCGTTGTCCGGATCTTTCTGTATAGCAACCATCAGCGGTCTGCCAATACAGACGCCGCCGCCCCACGAGAGCCCGACACGAGCGCAAAAGTTCTCAAAAACCTGCATCAAAGGCTCATTCTGCCGTCCTTCAATAAAGCCATTGTTTGCTATGCAGTACACATGGAGGCTCAGATGGTTTTCTTTACAGTAATCC
>JAFQZI010000135.1 GCA_017406005.1 Oscillospiraceae bacterium
TGGATGTTTATCCGTTTGCCTTTTATGCCGACAATGCCCTTGACGGCAGGGTGAACGGCGTATCCTGGTTTTCCAGCGGTGGAGCGCGCAAGGCGGTTGCCGGCGGCTATGCGGATTATATCCCGAACTATTACCGCGACACCATCAAACTCATCCGTGAAAACTATGAATATGACGCGTTCTGCATTGCCGTCTCCCCGATGGACAAGCACGGCTACTTCAGCCTTGCCACCACGAGCTCCTACTCTGAGGGCATGATTTCCAAGGCAAAGCGGATTTTCGTCGAGGTCAATGAATTCCAGCCGAGGGCGGTGTGCGGTACGCAGCTTCATATCAGCCGGGTGGATGCGATTGTGGAGAATTCCCATCCGCTGCCGGTTCTGCCGCCCGTAAAGCTTGATGAAACCAGCCTCACCATCGGCAGCCTGATTGCCGAGCAGATCCCGGACGGGGCCTGTATCCAGCTCGGCATCGGCGCGATTCCGGACGCTGTCGGCAATGCACTGAAGACCAAGCATGACCTCGGCATCCATACCGAAATGTTTACCGACTCGATGGTGGAACTGATTGCATGCGGCGCCGTTAACAACAGCAAAAAGCAGATCCACCCCTTCAAAACCGTTACCACGTTCGCCTTCGGCTCTCAGAGGATCTATGACTATATCGACGATAACCCGGCCATCATGATCCTCCCGGTTGACTATGTCAATGATCCGGATGTTATCTGCAAAAACGACAATATGATCTCCATCAATGCGGCCGTTGAAATCGACCTCTGGGGTCAGGTGTGCGCTGAATCCGTCGGTACAAGGCACCTCTCCGGGACGGGCGGCCAGGCAGATTACGTTCGCGGCGCCTGCCAGAGCCGAGGCGGCAAGAGCTTTATTGCCTTTGAATCGACCGCCAAGGGCGGCACCATCAGCAAGATTAAATCCTGCCTGACCGAGGGTGCTGTCGTCACCACCAGCAAGAATGATGTGGACTATGTTGTCACCGAGTACGGCATTGCCCATCTGCGCGGGCAGAGCCTTGCCAGCCGGGCAAAGCAGCTGATTGCCATTGCCCATCCGGACTTCCGCGACGAGCTGACCTTCGCTGCCAGAAAGCGCGGCATCCTGCTCTGAATTCTTTCGGTTCCTCCTCTGCTGTATTAAGCAGAACTGAATACAGTTGTAAGATATTGCGTCTATCAAAAAAACAGGTTTCAGGTTATAATACAACTGCAGTATCAAAAAAATGTGAGGAGGAGATATTATGGCAAAACTGATTTCCCGCAGAGACTTTCTGAAAGGGTCTGCAGCAGGTGCGTTCAGCCTTGCAGCAGCGGGTGTTTTCGGAGCAGGCTTTGCACCGAAGGCAGCAGCTGAAGAAGCTGCAAAATATGTTCCCGGCACGTATTCCGCACAGGCAATGGGCCTGGAGAGCATGGTTACCGTAACCATGACCTTTGACGAAACCAGCATTACCGACGTTGTTGTCGATGTTTCCGGTGAAACACCGGCAATCGGCGGCATTATCGGGGAGGACATGCAGGCAGCGATCCTTACAGCCCAGTCCGGCGATGTGGATGCAGTTTCCGGCGCGACGATTACGAGCAACGCCGTCCGCACCGCAGCCAATGAGTGCATTGCCCAGGCAACGGCCGGAGCAGGTGCAGCCGCGGAAGAGAGCCCGAAGGCTGAGGCTGAGGCACCGTCTGCTTCAGACGACGATTGGCTCGGCCGGGCACCGGAGATTTCCGATGCGGACGTTGAGGAAGAGATCAGCGCGGATGTACTGGTCATCGGCTGCGGTGTTGCAGGCGTTGCGGCAGTGCGCTCTGCAGCGGAAAAAGGCGCAACGGTCATCGCGGTGGACAAGGCCAACGGGCCGCAGTGCCGTTCCGGTGAATATGCGGTCATCAACGGCCAGGTTCAGCACCGCTGGGGCCGTGACACCTGGACGAAGAAGCAGATTGATGAGATGGTCGACTCGCATATGGAGGAATCCAGCTACAAGGTCAAGCGTCCCATCATCTCCAAGTGGGCCAACAACATCGGCGAAGTGTTTGACTGGTGGGTTGCCCCGAATGAGGATCTTTACTATGCTCCCGAGACGCGTTCCCCGATCCCCGATGAGAATGCGAACAACTTCCTGATCCCGATTTTCCACCCGCTGCCGGAGAATTATGACTGGACGAAAGAAGCTTTCCCATGCTATCCGACTACCGTGGAATTCCTGCCCAACCAATCCGTGAATGTGAACAAGAATATGGAAGCCGCGGTGGCTACTGGCAATGTGGACGAGCGTTACGGCCATTTCGCCGAGAAGCTGATCATGGAAGACGGCAGATGTGTCGGAGCCTATCTCCGCAACGCTTCGACAGGGAAGTACGTCAAGGCGATGGCTGAAAAGGGTGTCATCCTGGCAACCGGCGACTATTCCCAGAACGAAGCAATGGTGAAACATTTCTGCCCCGATGTCATCAGCAATGGCATCGTGCGCCTCTTCACCAATGTGGACGTGGAAGGCAAGATGACCAACATGGGTGACGGTATCAAGCTCGGTATGTGGGCAGGTGCCTGTGTCCAGAAAGACCATGCTCCGATGATCCACCACATGGGCGGCGGCGCGGATCTCGCAGGCGTCGGCGTTATGGGCATTGCGGGCTTCCTGAACCTCGATATGAATGGCAAGCGCTTCATGAATGAGGATCTGCCCGGCCAGCAGATCGAGAACCAGATCGAGCTCCTGAAAGATAAGAAGAGCTGGCAGATCTTTGATGACGACTGGAAGTATCAGCTCCCCTACATGCCTGCATGCCACGGTGGTGCCTGCTATGTGGAAGACTACGCCAGCGAGGAAGAAGGCCCGGCAAACAACCGGACCTACAGAAACTACAAGAGCCAGTACCAGCTGGATGCAGCTGTGGCAGACGGGCGTGCCATCAAGGCAGATACCCTTGCCGAGCTCGTGGAAAAAATGTATCCGGACGATGAGGCTGCCCAGAAGACGGCCCTTGCCTCCATCCGCCGCTACAACGATCTCGCAAGAAAGCACTCCGATGATGACTTCGGCAAAGTCCCGAGCCGCATGTGGCCGGTGGAGAGACCTCCTTACTATGCCGACCAGTTTGAATGCGCACTGCTGCTCGTGATCTGCGGCGGCCTGGAATCGGATGAAGACTGCCACACTTTCGATGAAAACCGCAACGTCATCCCCGGCCTGTATGTGGCGGGCAATGTACAGGGCAGCCGCTTCTCCCATGAGTATCCCATCACGCTTAAGGGCGTATCCCACTCCCTGGCCATGTACTACGGCTATGTAGCAGGGCAGAATGCCGTTGACGGAATCTGATCCCGTAGCCGAAAAGCATCCTGATATAAGACAGCGCTCCCGACCCATACAGGTTGGGAGCGCATTTACTTTTATAACTGTTCAGTTCTGTCTACCCCAATATACTTAGCTCGCGACGGAGTACTAAAATCGAGGCATAACGTTGTCTTCGCGAGCCCTGGAATGCACTTGTTACGAAGCGACTGAACCGTTATAGCGCCAGCGTATCTAGCCAGGGTGTAATATCGCCAGGCTTGTTCAGCAGTCTGGCAGACAGAATTTCACCCTTCATCCGGGGCTGCAGGCTCGCGGTGACTTTTTTGATGTCACTTCCGCCGGAGGTTGCAAAGAGGAAGATGTCTTTCCCCGTCCAGTCATAAGCCTTTACAAAGGTGTCTATAACATTGGGCTCCTGGTAATACCAGATCGGAAAGCCGATAAAGATGGCGTTATAGTCGGAAAAGTTTACGATCCTCTCCGCACAGGGAACTTCCTTTTTCAGCATTTTCTCCCGGTTGCAGCGCGCCAGAGGGTTTGTCCACTTCAGATCCGCAGCGGTGTAGGGCTTTGCCGGTTTGATTTCAAAGAGATCGCCTTTTACCTCATCCGCAATGGTTCTGGCGACCTTTGCCGTCGTCCCGGTGGGGGAAAAGTAAGCAACTAAGATTTCCATTTGTGTCCTTTCCTGATCAGCATTTCGTTTTCTGATCGGTTTCTGCTTTATTTGTTCTTATTGTAACGGATACCGGCTCCGGTTGCAAGGGAAAATTGCCGGAAATCACAGGTACAACAAAAAAACCACAAGCGGCTGTTTACATTCTCCCGGAAATCTGGTAAGCTGTTTCCACCTGAAAAGAAGGACGAAAAAGAGCATCTGTTCTGACTGCCCGGTTTTTTGTTTATGGATTTTAAAGATGTCTTCAATGACCTGGCTGACCGATATCCCCAGTGGATCGACAGGATCCATCTCCTCCGTCTCAAAGACGTTGCGGGCGTTCATCCCGTGGAGAATGACGGCCAGACCATCTATTACAACAGCCGTCTCCTGCAGTATCTCACGCATGAGACGCAGCTTTTCTACGCGGCGCAGCAGCTTGTGCACATCCAGCTGAACCACTATGCCCGCGGCGCGGGGAAGGACCCGCGCGTCTGGAAGCGGGCGAGTGACGCCGTTGTCAA
>JAFQZI010000136.1 GCA_017406005.1 Oscillospiraceae bacterium
CTTGCAAAAACGCGGATAACGAATTAGAATGATGTCAGTCTCAGAGAGGGGGATGACGGAACACGTGAAAAAGAAGATTCGAATCGAAGTCGACCCCGATGGAGAGGAAGAGATCATCATCCGATGTAAACAGATCGACGAAGAAGTCATACGGGTCCAGCGTCTGCTTGACGGGACCCAGGACAGCAAAGTCAATGAGATCTCGCTGAGGCTCGGAGAAACGGAATACATTGTGCCGGTGGCGGATGTGTTGTTCTTTGAGTCCTCGGACAGGCTGTGCACGGCCTATACGGATACTCATATGTTGGATTGTGATCTGAAGCTCTATGAATTGGAGGCGCAGCTGCCGCCCTATTACATGCGGGTCTCCAAATCATGCATTTTGAACTTACGGGCTGTGGAGTCTCTCAAAAAAGATCTGACAGGCGTCTGTGAGATCGGATTCAAAAACAGCAAGAAAAAAATCTACGTCTCGAGAATGTATTACAGAGCATTCCGGGAAAAACTGAACGAATTGAGGTTTTATAGCGGTCAAGAACCCACCGCTTAGACTCTGAAGAGTCTTGAAGCGGGGGCTTGCGGAGGATATTGTATTTCAGTATCTTTTGCGAGCCGAGCTTGACTACCCCCAGTCTGTTTACCAGACTACGTTATTTTGGTCATCACACCTGCGGACGTCCGCCTAATCTGCAGCTCTGTGGTCCTGTATTAAACAGTCCTGTCGGGAAAGGGACAGTGTGCAGGACACGACAAGCCATGATAACATCGGGGAAGGCGACCTTACGGTCTCATGTGCACCGATTTACCATTGAAAGCACATGCATCTGAAGGAAAGGAGCCGTACTGCCATGTCTCAACCGGTATATGTGATCAACAAAGACGGACACCCGCTGATGCCGATGAAACGGTGCGGCAAAGTCCGGCGGATGTTAAACAGCAAACGCGCCAAAGTCGTTCAGCGGGAACCGTTCACGATCCAACTCCTGTACGAGACGACAGATTTCGTACAGAGCGTCGATCTCGGGATCGATGCAGGAAGCCAAACGATCGGTGTTTCAGCTTGCACCGAAGGAAGAGAGGTCTACGCCGCAGAAGTCGAAAATCGAACCGACGTGACCAAGAAGCTGGCTGAGAGGCGGGAATACCGCCGCTCCAGAAGATACCGTAAGAGACGGTACAGAAAACCCCGGTTTCAAAACCGGGTGCATGCCAAACACAAGGGATGGCTGGCACCCTCGGTAGAGAACAAGATCACGACGCACATCCAGGTGGTCCAAAAAGTGATGGAGATCCTGCCGGTCTCACATATCACCGTTGAGACGGCTTCGTTCGATATCCAGCGGCTGCAGGCTTTCGAAAGAGGGCTGCCTCTCCCGGAAGGAAGAGACTATCAGGCCGGACCGCAGACGGAGTTCTTTAATGCCAGAGAATACGTTCTGTTCCGGGACGGGCACGTCTGTCAGTGCTGCAAAGGCAAATCCAAAGATCCGATCCTTGAAGTGCATCACATCGAGAGCCGTCAGACCGGAGGAGATGCGCCGAACAATCTGATCACATTGTGCGAGACCTGTCACAAGGGTTTCCATCTGGGGACCGTCAAACTCCCGAAAACGATCAAACGGGGCATGTCGTTCCGTGACGCCGCCTTCATGGGGATCATGAGATGGGCGTTCTACGAAAGACTTAGAATGATGTATCCGGGCAAAGTTTCAATGACCTACGGTTATATCACCAAAAACACAAGAATTACGGCAAAACTGCCGAAGACACACTGCGTGGATGCCCGGTGCATTTCCGGTCACCCCAAAGCAAAACCATTGCCCTTTTACTACGCACAAAAGAAAGTTCGCTGTCATAACAGACAACTCCACAAGGTCAACATTCTGCCCGGCGGGATCCGAAAATCGAACCAGGCGCCGAAGAAAGTCAAGGGATTTGAGTTGTTTGACAGAGTCCGTTACAAAGGGACAGACTGTTTCATTTTCGGAAGAAGGACAAGCGGATATTTTGATCTCAGGCATCTGGACGGAACGAAGGTCCATCCTTGTGCAAATTATCAGTCGATACGACTGTTAGAACATTCAAAAACAATACTCACAGAAAGGAGATTGCAAGGCACTACCAACTAACGGAGGAGCAATTCCTCCCCAACCTACGCTAAAGCTTAGAGGTTGGGGTATCCTTGCTTAGTTTTCGATGGAACTCAAACTGTTATTCAAAGAGAGAAGAAGCGTTCGCTCATACATACCTGCAGACGTGGATGTCCAGGTGCTGAAGGATGCCGTTTCATGCGCGGTGATGGCGCCGAGCTGGAAGAATTCGGAAACGGCCAGGTATTATTTTGCCGTCGGAGAGGAAAAAGCCAAAAAAGTGATGGCCTTGCTTCCCGAGTTCAATCAGAGATCCTGCCAGAATGTCAGCGCATTTTTGGTGACTGCGTTCGAAACCGGTATTGCCGGCTTTTCGGCGGCAGGAGTTCAGGCAGACTCGATGGGCAACGGATGGGGAGCCTATGATCTGGGTCTTTCCAACGCCTA
>JAFQZI010000137.1 GCA_017406005.1 Oscillospiraceae bacterium
GCAAACGGAAGCCCGAACCTGAAAAAACTCAGCAATATGGTATGTCCCGCTGTCGAGGAAGATGGACTTGCAGAGGGCTTCCGCACGCTGGGGCTTTTGGAATAATGCCAAAAAACGGTCAACTTTTGTAGATTTTTCTCTCTGATATTTGTTGACTTTTACACAAACTTGCTGTAAAATATCATTAATTTAGCGGCTGTCCAATGCGTCGGCCGTTTTTTTTCTAAAATACAGGAAAGGTTCCCGGAACTTGCGATTCATGCCGTTCGCGGAAACTGCGATCTTCGGTCTGCCCTTCCGTCCTTTCTGGTATGCATGGTGGGAGGAAAAAGATTCTTTTTAAAGCACGGCCATCTGTATCATGTCAAGCATGATACGGAGTTATACGATCTTTCCCGTGCAGCAAAAGAAAACGCTGCAGATATTATACTGTTCGGACATACACATATTCCGTATATTCAGAGCCTGGACGGGATGTGCATAATGAATCCCGGAAGCATCGGAAGTTTCTCAGAAGCAAGTTACGGAGTGATAGAAATCAGCTCCGAAGAGTTTCAGTATAAAATTAAAAAGGCAACCGGCAAAGGAACGGACAGGGCTTAGAGACACTTATAATAATTACAAAATAAGGAGGAATGCTATTTGGAAATCAAAAAGACAGCGATGGCGGGGACGCTGGAATCCAGTGACTGTCTGGTGACAGTGGAACCGGGACAGGGCAAAGTGGAGCTGGATCTTGACAGTGCGGTTCTTCATCAGTTTGGGAAGCAGATCCGCAAGGTGATCTTCGAGACGCTGGACCGGCTTGATGTAACCGATGCGAAAGTTACTGTAGTAGACAAAGGAGCATTGGACTGCACCATCAAAGCGAGAGTGGAATGCGCAGTGTACCGCTCCAATGATGTGAAAGACAACCTGCCGTGGGGAGGTGCGATCGTATGAATCCCAATATGAAGAGACTCCGCAGGAGCATGATGTTTCTGAACTGCCAGAAGCCCAGCCTCATTAAGGATCCTTACGTCTATGCACCGGATTCCATTCTGCTGGATCTGGAGGATGCGGTAGCCGAGCGGGAAAAAGACGCAGCCCGTTATTCACTCTACCATGCCCTGCAGGAGATCGACTACCGGGGAGTGGAAAGAGTTGTCCGAATCAACGGCCTGGACACCGACCTCTGGAAAGAAGATATCCGCTGCTCGGTAGCAGGCGGATGTGATGCCATCCGTATCCCGAAAACGGAAACGGCAAAAGATGTCCAGCTTGTGGAAGAAGCCGTGATTGCGGCTGAGAAGGAATTCGGCATTGAACCCGGCCGCACGCTCATCATGGCGGCGCTGGAATCAGCCAGAGGCGTGATGAATGCCCTGGAGATCTGTGAATCCTCTTCCCGCCTGTTCGGGATTGCCCTGTCCGGAGGAGACTATACGAAAGATTTGCAGACCAAAATCTCCGGCACCGGCGTAGAGCTGATGGGCGCACGGCAGCATATGATTATTGCGGCAAGAGCTGCAGGGGTGCAGTGCTTTGACACGGTTTATACCAATCTGAACGATATGGAAGGCTTCCGCCGCGATGTGGAAACCATCCACACGATGGGCTTTGACGGGAAATCTATAGTCAACCCGCGTCAGATTCCGATTGTCCATGAGATCTTCACACCGACTCAGAAGGAAATTATCTTTGCGGAGAAGGTTGTACGGGAGATCGACACCAAGAAGGCACAGGGAATCGGAGTGTTCACTGTGGACGGCAAAATGATCGACATTGCATTCTATGACGGAGCAAAGAGGACACTCGCGCTGGCGCGGGCATCAGGCGTATACAAGGGGGAGCTGTAAATGAGAAACGCAGTCGGCCGGGAAATACCCGATGAAATTCTGAAAGCAACAGGCAAGGAGCCTTTCCAGGGCAACAACTATAAAAACGGAGTGCCTTTCCGCCGTGTGGCGCCGATCATAAGGCCTGTGATGGATAACCAGCACTCCAAGATGGTGAAGGATATCCATGAAGCTCTGGTCAAATGCCATGCCCACAGCGGCATGACGGTCAGCTTCCACCACCACTTCCGCGAGGGAGACCTGATTGTAAACATGGTGATGGAAGAGATCCACAAAATGGGACTGAAGAACATCACATTGGCAGCCACATCACTCGGCAAAGCACATGATCCCCTCGTACCCATGATTGAAGACGGAACCATCACCCGGATTGAAGCCTCCGGTGTACGCGGCAAGATCGGGCAGGCTATTTCGGAAGGAAAGCTGAAAGGTCTCGCAATCATGCGCTCGCACGGCGGCCGAGTCCGTTCCCTGGTAACAGGCGAGACAAATGTAGATATTGCTTTCATTGGTGCGCCGACCTCGGATGACTACGGCAACCTGAGAGGCATTGGCGGTAAAACCAACTGCGGTGTTCTGAGCTATTCCTATGTAGACGGTGACCAGGCAGAATATGTAGTTGCGATTACAGACTGTCTTGTTCCCTTCCCCAACTTCCCTGCACATATCTCCATGACGAAGGTGGACTATGTCTGCGTGGTGGATGCCATCGGCATTCCGGAGAAGATAGCAACAGGTGCAGCAAAACCGACTACAGACCAGCGCAAGCTGATGATGGCGGAGTACTGCACGCAGGTCGTCGTCAATACTCCGTATTTTAAAGACGGTTTTTCCTACCAGACAGGTGTCGGCGGAGCATCCATTGCCTCTACGATTTCCCTGACGAAGATCATGGAAGAGCGCGGGATCAAGATGGGCTTTGGAGTCGGCGGGCTTACAAAACCGATGTGTGACCTGCTGGACAGAGGGATGGTGCGTGTGCTGATGGATACCCAGGCGTTTGACCTGGATGCCGTCTCCAACGTGATCAATCCGGCTCACCACCGCATCACAGCGGGAGCCTATGCAAACCCGTTCAACAAGGGAGCCTTTGTCAACAAGCTGGACTATGTGATTCTGGCATCGCTGGAAGTTGACGTTCACTTCAACTGCAATGTTGTGGTAGGCTCCGACGGTGTGATCACGGGAGCCCAGGGCGGCCATCCGGACACGGCCCAGGGAGCAAAATGCACGATCGTCATCTGCCCGCTGCTGCAGGGGCGTATTCCGGCAATCTGTTCGGAAGTCACAACAGTGACGACGCCGGGCGAGAGTGTAGATATCGTAGTCACAGACTATGGCGTTGCTGTGAACCCGAACCGCCACGACCTGCTGGAATGCCTGCAGAAGGCGGATTGCGTGCCGCTGAAGACGATTGAAGAGCTGCGCGACATCGCATACAGCATCACGGGAGAACCGGAACCGGTAGAATTTGAAGACAGGGTTGTCGGCATCATCGAAGCCCGCGACGGCACCATCATGGATGTCGTAAGGCAAATCAAAAAGTATGATTAATAAATCTAAGCATCTTTGAATCGTGTTCTCAAATAATTATTTCTAAAAAATTGAAGGAGGAATATTCTCTGTGAGTAATACCTTAGTTGGAATTCTTGGCCTTTTGACCATCGTTGCCATCGTTGTTACTCTGTTTAAGAGCAAAACGCAGCCTGCGGTAGCTTTCATCGCCTGGCCTACTGTGCTTGCGCTTATTCTGGTAATTGCAGGTCGTCATAGCTTCGATGATATTGCGGCGATGATTAAGGCGGGCTTCAACAGCACCGGCCCGACAGCAGCACTCTTCGTATTTTCCGTTTTGTACTTTGGCTTTATGACCGATGCCGGAATGTTCGATGTAATTATCGGCAAGCTGATGACACTGGTGGGTGACAACGTGATCGGCGTGGCGATCGTCACTTGCATTATTGCACTCGTCGGCCATCTGGACGGTGGCGGTGCATCTACTTTCTGTATTGTGGTTCCGGCAATGCTTCCTGTTTACAAAAGAATGCATATGCGGCCGACCACGCTTCTGCGGATTGCTGTATTAGCTATGGGCGTTTTGAATCTTATGCCGTGGGCAGGACCTACGATGCGTGCGGCATCCGTTCTTGGCGTGGAAGCCGGCAGTCTCTGGCAGACCATTCTCCCCATTCAGATTTTCGGTATTGTACTTGCCCTTGCTAATGCTGCTCTTGCAGGCTTCCAGGAGAAAGCACGCGGCGCTGGTCTTCATGGAAAACTTGCTGAATTAGAGGGTACCATAGAGCTTGAAGAGCAGGCAAAAGCAGAAGTAAACGATCTCGCACGTCCTAAGCTCTTTATCTTCAATATCCTGCTCACAATTGCCGTTATTGCCATGCTGATCTGGGATGTCTTCCCGAGCTATTACCCCTTCATGATCGGCTGTGTAATTGCTCTGTTTGTCAATTATGGCTTCAGCGCGAAAGAGCACAAAAAGCTCATCAACCTCCATGCCGGTCCTGCTCTGATGATGTGCTCTACTCTGATGGGCGCAGCTGTGCTCATGGGCATTCTGACCTCCAGCATGGGTGTTGACGGCAAAGTCATCTCCGCCAAGACGATGGAGCTGCCTGCAGATGCAATCCCCTCCGTGGTGCGCTGCCTTGCCAATATTGTCTCTTCCATCCTGCCGACGTCACTTGGCAAGCATCTGCCTCTGGTTATCGGTATCCTGTCCGTGCCTCTTGCACTGGCATTTGATACTGACAGCTACTTCTACGGTATGCTGCCAGTCATCATCGGTATTGGCCAGGCATTCGGTGTTGAGGCTTTGCCGATTGCGGTTGCTATGGTTGTCTGCCGCAACTGCGCAACCTTTATCAGCCCGATGGTTCCTGCAACGTTGCTCGGTACCGGTCTTGCGGAGGTGGACATCAAAGACCACATCAAGAACAGCTTCTTCTATGTATGGATCTTCTCTATCCTCTGCATGCTCTTTGCTGTCATTGTAGGCATTATGCCGCTGTAAAGCGCGTTTCACTCCTTCCTTTTTAACCCCTAGACAGGACGAAAGGACAAAACCCTTATCAGGGTGAACCCTCACCCGGGTGTTTTGTCCTTTTGTCTGAATAAAGACGTTGTCAAGAAGATACAAAATATATATAAGGAAATAACAGCATGAGAAAAACAAAGATTATAGGAACCATCGGCCCAGCAAGCGAAGATCCGGCAGTCTTCCGGGAAATGTGCCTTAAGGGGTTGAATGTGGCAAGGCTTAACTTCTCCCATGGCACTCATGAAGAGCATCAGAAGAAAATTGATATGATCAAGGCTGTTCGGGAAGAACTGAATCTGCCTATCGCCATCATGCTTGATACCAAAGGCCCGGAATACCGTATTAAAACATTCCGGAATGAAAAAGTCACTCTCAACGATGGCGATGAATTTACATTCACCACCCGTGAGGTGGAAGGGGACGAACATATTGTCTCTGTAAACTACAGCGGCCTGGCAGATGATCTGGAAGTCGGAGACAGGATCCTTGTTAACAACGGGCTTGTTATCTTTGTGGTTGAGAGGATTGAGGGTACGGAAATCCGATGTCGGGTGGTTGCCGGCGGAGTGCTGAGCAACCGCAAGAGCATGAGCTTCCCCGGCAAGGTCTTGCGTTCTGTCTTTTTGAGTGAACAGGATAAGGCAGACCTCCTCTTTGGCATTAAAAACGATGTCGATTTTGTGGCTGCTTCCTTCGTCTCTAACAAACAGGATATGCTTGACCTTAAGGGCTTTCTCCGGGAGAACGGGGGCGAGAAGATCGATGTTATTGCCAAAATCGAAAACCAGTCCGGTGTAGACAATATCGATGAAATCTGCTCAGCCTGCGAAGGTATCATGGTTGCAAGAGGTGACCTTGGCGTAGAGGTGCCTTTCGCTGAGCTTCCTGCGATCCAGAAGTATCTGATTACAAAATGCCGTATGCTTGGAAAACGGGTTATCACCGCTACCGAAATGCTTGAGAGCATGATCAGCAAGCCCCGGCCGACACGTGCGGAAATCAGCGACGTGGCAAACGCCGTTTATGACGGCACGAGTGCCATCATGCTTTCAGGGGAGTCAGCCGCAGGCAAATATCCAATTGATTCTGTGGGAGTGATGAGCGAGATCGCGGAGGAGACGGAACGGCACATTGATTATAAAACGCTCTTCCGAAATCAGGAATTTGCCATTCATAACCGGGTGGATGCCATCTCTCATGCAGCCTGCACGATGGCTGTTGATCTGGATGCGCATGCTATTGTCGTAACCTCAATCAGTGGGCTGACGGTGCGTATGGTCTCCCGGTTCCGCTGCCCGGTTGATATTCTCGGGTTGGCTACCAACAAAAAAACCTTGTATAAGCTGGCTCTGTCCTGGGGTGTTCTGCCGGTTCTGACGGAACAGTTCCCCAACATGGAAGTGCTTAATTACTATGCTGTGCGCGCTGCAAAAGATATTATGCATCTCAATGCCGGTGACAGGGTTGTTTTGACCGGCGGCAACACGAGCGGGGAAAGTGGCAGCACCAACATGATTCGTATTGAAACGATCGGCTGAGGGAATTCTGCAAAGTAAAAACGGTAGAGACTGACAAAATGACAAAACTCCAGGAATAAAACGGCCTTGCTTTTCGGCTTTCTCCGGAGTTTTGTCATTTTGTCATGCACTGTTTGTTGCTGATATATGGTGACTTGTTCCATTCCAAAGTGTTGGAGAGATCAATGTTTGTGCAGTACAGCGCAGTATGATCTGCGGTGTTAATTTTGTTTACGATACTGAGAAGGTGATATGCCGGTATAGTTTTTGAAGGCTCTGTTAAAATGAGCCTGATCCTGATAGCCTACGGCAAGGGCAATATCAATAAGCTTCATTTCCGGATCCTCCATCATTTTTTTTGCATTTTCTATGCGTGTCTGAAGGATAAAGTCACGGATGGTAATACCAGTTTTCTTTTTAAAAAGAGAGCTGAAATAATTAGGGTGGAAATGAGACTGTTCCGCAATATTTGAAAGGACAAGTTCGTCTGCATAATGTTCACTGATATATTTCTGCGCCTGTTTTACAAGGTAATCCTCTCGTGCCTTCTGAAAGCGTTTCAAGTCTGAGGCATAGAGCTTCATAATCTCGATCATCCTGATCATCAGCTGGCTGGAAGTCGGCTGATTTTTAATTTGAGCGGAAAGGTCTTTGTCGGAGAGCTTATAACTGGCGACAATGCGGATCATGATTTCATTTTTCTGCATCATATCATACAGAAAATTAGAAAGAAGGCTTTTCCACTGGCTGACGGAAAGAATCTCGATAGATAGCCCGGAGAACAGTTTCCGGATCTGGTCCTCCATTTCTGCGGTTTCATATCGGAACAGCAGAGCCTTGATTTGTTCCAAATTTTCCTGAATCGACTCTATAGAAAATGGAGCATCACAAGGGATATCAAAATAGGAAATCTTGGAGGGCATGTCCGGTCCGGCACTGATGCATGAAGCAGGGAGTGTTGCAGTGCTGTTCACCAGTTGACTATGCACATTTTTCAGAAGCTCTGTCATAATATTGATATAAACGGTTTCAGCAAGTAGTCATAGGCGCCTGTTTTCATGGATTTTCGGACATAAGCATAATCATCATAGCCGCTTAACATGATAACCTTGCTTGGAATGCCATGGCTTTTTATCAGTTCCAACAGCTGCAGACCGTCCATGTTCGGCATCATAATATCAGAAATAATAATAGGATAATACTGTTTTTCTAGATAAAGGACAGCCTGGTGGCCGTCATAGGCTTTGGTTATCTGAAAGGTATCCGGGAAAGCGTCTTCAATTATTTGGGAGATTCCGTTTATGATATTCCCATCGTCATCAATCAAAAGAATGGGAATGGGCTTCCGAGTGTTATTCGATGTTTCCATATTCCGACCCCTTATTTGCTCCTACAGGAGCAGATCCAATTGGAATGCCTGTTTCATTCGGATCAGGCTGATAGGGAAGATATAAGGTCACAATAGAACCTACATTTTTTTTACTGTCAATTTCGGCCATATATTCTTCACCGTAATTTAAGAGAATACGTCTGCAGACATTTCTGAGCCCGATACTGATACTGTTTGTATCTCTGATATTCTCTTTTAGGGCAGATAGTTGAGCTTCATCCATACCAGAACCATCGTCTGATATCTTGAACACGATACGGTCTCCGCTCCGGTACCCCATGATATCGATATTTAAGATCTGATCTGAAGATGTTATTCCGTGAATGACCGAATTTTCAATAATAGGCTGAAAGATCAACTTGATGATTCTGCAGTTCATCAGTTCATCCTCGATGGCGATATTGGTACGGATTCGGTTTCCGTACTGATAGGAGAGGATGTCCAGATAGATCTTAACCTGCTCCAGCTCTTCCTTCACCAGGACTTCTTTTGTCGTGTTTCTGAGACCGTATTGGAGATTCTGCCCGAGGAGCTCTGCCATGTCAGCAACATCGTAGTTTTTTTTCAGATAGGAACGCATATGGATCATTTCGAGAGTGTTGTAAAGGTAATGAGGATTAATCTGGGTTCTCAGCAGTTGCAGTTCTGTTTCCTGCTGCTTTTCCTGTTTCGTTATCACTTCACCGACTAGAGTGCGTATTCTGTCTGACATATGGTTAAAAGAATGAAAAAGGTAATTGATCTCCATCGGAAAGCCATGATCTTCTATTGCGGGTTTTTCCTTTAATTCATTCAGCTCAAAATGATTGCATGCCTCAATCAGACGGTTCATCGCATCCAGTACGTGTCGAACGTTAGACGTAATGATGACCACCATAATAATAAGAATGAGGCCGACAATAGCTGTAAAAGTCAACTGGATGCTGCCGATGCTCCCGGTGGCATCGGAAAGGGGTGTCTGCAGGACAATAGAGTACCCGTTATTATGGCGTAGCGTGTTAACCAGAAAGTATTCGTGTTCTGATCTGTGGATTGTTTTTGACTGAGAGTCTTCTTTCGATACGGTTTCTCGGCCGATTCTGATCTCGTCATATAATGCCGGATCAGATGAGAGCAATAACTGATCATTCAGATAGATTGCAAAGCTCTGCCGAGGACTCAGACGTAGTGCATGAAATTGGTATAATATGGATTCTATGCTGATACCCGCCATACAGAATCCTTCAATCTGAATTGTGCTCATATCCATAATACCCCTGCAAACGCAGAGATAGCTGCCATCCACATCCGGCATCCCGGTACCAGTGACCTGGGAAGCGGGAATAAGAAATGGTTTACCGGTATGGAAAGACAGGACGGTCTGGTACCACTCGACTTCCTCGGGGATATAGCATACCCTGTATTCCGAGTAACTGCCATTCTGGACAGCCACACCATGACCATCCCGATCATACAAGGCAATCATCTCTGCCCCACCCTGCCCCAGATGGGTTCTTGCCTGCTGGCTGAAGTAGGAGTAAAGACGGAAATTCCTGGAAATGCATTGACCTTTCAATGCTTTACTGATGGCAGGATCGTTGTTGACCATTGCCAGAGAGGCAGGAAACAGAGCGGTATCCGACAGGTGGTTTATAATGTTTTCTACATTTGTCAGCATCTGTTCTCCAGTTTGAAAGTACCGGTTGGACAAGTCGCTGTAAGTCTGATAGGCAGTCATAAAAACAGAGTACAGAAGAAAGAAAACAGAAATTATAATCTGCAGTATTACGATAACCCGCATTTCTGTTTTGATGGACAGATGTCTGTTTTTTATAGATTTTATAATTGAAGTCATATTATTCTCTCAGATTCCCTTCTTTCATAAAAAAATCTGTTATGCCAACAGAGTAACATTTTTCTTTGAATATGGCAAGTAAAGTTTGAAAGTGGTATGAAATATCTGTGGGTTGTATGTTATAGTCAATACACAGGGTAGAAACACCCAAGTATAAAATTATTCTGGAGGGAAAAATGAAAAAACTCATAGCAATGCTTCTTTGCATCGTTTTCGTTGCCTCCCTTGGCGCGAATGCATTTGCGGCGACAGACAAGGTGGCAATCGAATTCTTCCATCAGAAACCCGAGAATGTGGAATTATACAACACATTGATTGCAAAGTTTATGGAAGAAAACCCTGACATTGAAGTCAACATCACTCTGGCAGAAACCACGACCACGACCCTGATTTCCCGTATCGCGGCAGGAAATATCCCTGACCTCGTTTCTGTATATCCGATGTCCGCCTCTTACAGGAACATGATGAGAGAAGGGATCTATGAAGAAATCACCGATACCGCAATGCTCGACCGTGTGAATCCTTCCGTTATTGAAAGATGCCTGGTTGACGGCAAGATTTACTGCATCCCAATGACCATGAACGCATATGGTCTCTACTACAATGTAGACGTATTTAATGAACTCGGTCTTGAAATTCCTGCAACTATGGATGAGATGTGGGAAGTCTGTGACAAGCTTGTTGCTGCAGGCTATCAGCCGTTTTCTTTCCCAGACAAGAAAACCACCCGTATCAGCCAGATGTTTGACCGTTCTTTGATCGGCTGTATCGACCATGATTTCTACACCAAGTGCGATGAGCTGTATGCAGGCAATTACGATGTAACCACAGATCCGAATATACGCCTCTATGCAGAGACTATTCTAAAGCTTAGAGAATACGGAAACCCTGACTCTCTGGGATATGATGATGAACCTGCCTATGAGGAATTCACCAGCGGCAAATCAGTTATGTATATTGATGGCTCCTGGGCAGTCACTACATTCGAGAAGATGAATCCTGAGCTGAATTTTGACTGCACTGCCATTCCTGTTGTTACCACAGAGGATTTCTGGACTGCAGGTACTGTAGATACTGCTTTTGCGATTTCCGCTGAAGCTTCCGCAGAGAAAAAAGCTGCCTGCACGAAGCTGCTGGAGTTTATGCTTCGTGAGGATATCGCTCAGGAATTCTGTGACGGAGATAAGAACCCGAACCTGATCAAAGGCGTCCAGTATAATGTGGAACAGCTGAAGAAGATTAACGGTTTCATTGATGCCGGCCAGTTCGGACCTTCCCTTGCAAGTATCTGGACTCAGGACCTGAGAAACAACATCAATGTCGCAGTTCAGGCACTGATCCTGGATAAAGATGTGGACACTTTCTTAACGGACTTCAACGATATCCTAAAAGAATATTACGAGCCCCAGGAATAATTCAATAGGAGCAAATGACGAGGGAAAGGGGCAACCCTTTCCCTTTGTTGCAACAGGAGGTACACCATGTTTTCGAGGAAAAACAAAAATCGGGAACGGAACATTACACATTTTCTGTATGTACTGCCGAACCTGCTCTTGTATTCTACGCTTTCCGTGGTACCAATCGTTCTCGGCTTATATTACAGTTTTACGGACTGGAATGGTATCAGCAAAAAGTATAATATGATTGGCTTTGCCAATTATCTGAAAATACTTTCAGATAAACGCTTTCGCAAAGCGGTTATTTTTAATCTGCGATATGCAGGAATGCTAATCATCTGTATCATGTTTCTGGCAGTTGTCCTTGGTTTGCTTTTAAATACTAAAGTCAAAGGGCAAAATGCCTATCGCGCGATTTACTTCTTCCCCGCCTGTATCAGTATGCTGACCATAGGGTTGATTGCTAACTATATCTTTTTCCAAGGTGTTCCGAGCATAGGAAAATCGTTGGGAATTGAAGCGCTCCAAAAAAACATCTTATCCAACCGTTCTCTGGCAATTTACGGGATTCTCATTACCAATGTCTGGAAAAGTGTCGCAATCCCAACAGTTCTGGTGATTTCTGCATTGCAGACGATTCCGAAAGAAATCACGGAAGCAGCTACAGTGGATGGCGCAAGCCCTTGGCAACGCTTCTGGCACATTACGGTTCCCTATATCCTGCCGATCCTGAGTATTATCTTTGTCCTTGTCTTGAAAGAAGGACTGATGATTTACGATCTTATCATGGCGTTGACTTCCGGCGGTCCGGCGGGAGCGACAGAGAGTATTACACTTTCAATCTATCGTCTCGGATTTGAAGACAGCAAATTTGGCTATGCGATTTCGGAAGCGATGCTTGTTGCCATTATTATTGCGATAATCTCTGTCATCCAGATCCGTTTTACCGATAAGCGTAAAATCTACGACTAAAGGGAGGAGAGAACAATGAGAATCAAACCTATTTCCAAAGCACTGATCTATCTTTTCCTAACCTTTGGAGCGATCTGTGTTATTTTCCCTTTTTATCTGACGGTGGTTTCTTCCCTGAAAGATATGAGCGATATCTTCAGCAACTTCTTTGGCCTGCCCAAAAAATTTACTTTAGAAAACTTCCGGTATGTGTTTTCCAAGCCGGACTATCTTATCGCTTTGAAAAATACGGTGATCATAACCGGGACTTCGCTGGTTGCCATGATCACCTTCCTGCCCATGTGCGCATACGCAATCTCCAGAAGGCGGTTCGAATCGAAGTTTTATAATTTCCTTTATTTCTTTATGGTGGCTGGAATTTTTGTCCCGTTTCAGGTGAAAATGCTTCCTCTGATTAAGCTGATGAGCAAACTTGGCCTTCTGAACCGGTTTGGGGCAATTCTGCTGTATATCGCAAACTCCACCTGCGAAGGGATCTTTCTGATGGTTGGTTTCCTTTCTGCCATCCCAAGGGATCTGGAAGAGGCTGCCTATATCGATGGAGCTTCCACCAATCAGGTATTCCGCATGATTGTCCGCCCGATTATGAAACCAATTATTTCCACGGTTGTTATTAAAAACTCTTTGTGGATCTGGAACGATTACTTTATGCCGTCCCTGGTGCTGAATCAATCCAATCTATATAGAACCTTAACACTGTATCAGTATTCATTCCGAACAGAGAATTCAACGAATTTTACGATTGTATTTGCTGTCATGCTCCTTTCTATCCTGCCGATTTTTGTCGTCTACTGTATTTTCCAGAAGAAGATTGTCGCCGGGATGCTGGAAGGCGCAGTCAAAGGATAGAGGAAGAATATATGGCTTTGCTTCACATTGATCTTTTTTCTGAAGTTCTGCAAATGGATACCGGGATATCTGTCATTATGCCGGAGAGAATGCAGGGAATCGGACTTGAAGGTGCTTCTACAGATCAGAAATATCCGGTTTTATGGCTGCTGCACGGAAGAAGTGACGACCATACCATATGGTTGCGCCGTACATCTATCGAGCGCTATGCGGCACCTTTGGGTATTATGGTTGTGATGCCCGAGGTTAGTTACAGCCGATATATGAACATGGCATACGGGCCGCGTTACAGGGACTTTATTGCGGAAGAACTGTATCACTTCTGCAAAAAGCTTTTTCCGAATATGAGCACAGACAGAAAAGACCACTATATAGCAGGCCTTTCCATGGGCGGTGGCGGTGCAATGTTTTTAGGCCTTACCTATCCGGAGCAATACGGGACGATCTGCATGCTCTCGACCGGAGGAGTTGCACCGCTAGAGGGACTTTGGCGAAGCCAAGGCGGTCAGGATACAGGTTATCGTAAATGTAATCTTGATATCTATGGAACCGAAGATTCAGATTCTTTAGCAGGGACGGAATATGATATTCTAAAACTGATTCTGGATACCGCGAATAATCATGATGTGCTTCCAGAGGTCTTTCATGCTATGGGTACGGAGGATGTCCGTTATCCTGTAGCAATGAAGATCAGAGAAACCTTTGAATCTATCCCCGGGAATCCGTATCATTATGAATACCATGAAGGCCCCGGAAAACATGAATGGATCTTTTGGGATGAATGGATTCAGAAATTTCTGGAAAGCAGATTTTGCCAGGAGGGGAATTAGCATGGCAGTGATTATTCACCATTTTTATTCTTCTGCGCTGACAGAATGCAATTCCATGACCGTGATCGTTCCGGTGGAAAAAGCCGAAAGGACTTCCTATCCGGTGCTGTGGTTGATCCCCCCCTTCGGCGGAGACCATACAGCCTGGCTGCGGCATACCAATATGGAACGTCTTGCAGAAGAAAATGCATTTATGATTGTCATGCCGGATATGAAGCTGAGCTTTGGTACCGACATGGTACACGGCTTCAAATACCATACGATGCTTACAAAAGAGCTGCCACAGGTTTTGTGTCAGGTTTATCCGGCCGATCTGTCACAGCAGATGATTGCAGGAGCGAAAGAAGGGGCATATACTGCTCTGTATTCATCGCTGACTTGTGAAGGGCAATACAGAAAAACCATTGCATTGTCCTGCGGATCTCTTACAGATGAGAACCTTCCGAAGAATCTTCAGAAGCCATTCTTCTATGCCTTTGGCACGGATAATATGGCTGATCTATCAAATACGGATTATGATGTATGTTCTTCGCTCGATAGCTGGAAAGATTTGGATACATGGTTCCTTGCATGGTCCTGCAAAGACACATACCACTCCTCCTGTGAACGCCTTTCCTCGTATCTCCGTGCAGGGTCCGTAAAGGAGTATAAGGGGGCTTCTTTCAGTTGGAAAGAATGGGAAAGCGTTCTGAAGGATGTTTTCAACGGATAAAACCATTACAAGAGGAAAAATAGATGCAGAAGACACAGGTTATGAAGTTGCCCGTCACGATCATTCGCGGTGGTACAAGCAAAGGTGTGTACATTCTGGAAAATGATCTTCCGGAAAATCATGAGGAGTGGGAGCAGATTCTCCTTCGCCTGATGGGCAGCCCGGACAAAAAGCAGATTGACGGCCTCGGCGGATCGCAGTCTGTCACCAGCAAGGTTGCCATTATCAAAAAGTCTGACAGAGAAGATGCGGACATTGATTACACCTTTGCACAGGTATCCGTAGACAAGCCACTTGTCAGCTATAAAGGAAATTGCGGCAATATTTCCTCGGGAGTCGGGCCGTTTGCAATTGAAAAAGGTCTTGTGGAATGCAGGGACGGGGTCACACCTGTCAGAATCTACAACACGAATACCGATAAAATCATAGTGGCAGATGTGCACACAAGAGACGGGGAAGTGCAATACAGCGGTGATTTCGCCATTGCAGGTGTTCCGGGAACGGCTTCTCCGGTAAAGCTCAAATTTGTAAAGCCGTCCGGAACACTGGGGAAAGGCTTGCTCCCGACAGGCAATGCCGTGGATACACTTGATGTACCGGGATATGGCGAAGTTCAGGTGTCCATTGTTGATGCAGCAAACCCTCTCGTGTTTGCAAAAGCAAAAGATCTTGGCCTTACGGGGAAAGAGCTTCCGGATAATCTGAATGCAGATGCCGAAAAGCTTGATCTTCTGGAAAAAGTAAGAGGCCTTGCTGCGGTAAAACTGGGGCTGATTGACGATTACACTCAGTCCGCCTGGGAGACGCCGGGGATCCCGAAGATGACCTTTGTAGCTGAAGCGGACGACTATGAAACCCCCGACGGGAAAAAGATTTCAAAGGATGAGATTGATCTCCTGTCGCACATGATGTCTATGCAAAAGACACATCCCAGCTATGCTATGACAGGCGCTATGTGCACGGCGGCTGCAGCCGTTGTACCGGGCAGTATTGTGAATCAGGTCCTTCCTGAAACGGTTGACACCCAGTTTATCCGGATCGGGCATCCGGCCGGGGTTCTGGAATGCGGCGTCGATTACACAGAAAACGGAATCGAACCGGACGTTGAGGATACCTTCGGTTTCCGCACGGCAAATCTCCTGATGGAAGGAATCGCTACTATTCGAATTGAGAAATAAAAGCCTTCTGCGGTCTGGTTGCTGCATGACTGGAAAAGCATTTGTTTTATAAACCGAACTGACAAAATGACAAAACTCTATGGATAAAGAAGCCTTACTTTTCGGCTTTTCCGGAGTTTTGTCATTTTGTCATGCCCGTATTTGTTTTTTCAGAGATCTGACGGAAGGGGTCTTCGGTTCCCCGCCTGTTATACGCCGTAAAATTCAAGAAAACGTCTGGTCTCGTCTTTTGAAGGGTTGTTCAAAAGCTGCTCTGTTTCTCCTTGTTCTATAAGGCAGCCCTCATGGAGATAAATCATCCGGTCGGCAATTCTGCGAGCCTGCTGGATGCTGTGTGTAATCAGAAGCACGGCGCAGCCTGTTTCTTTGCAAAAACTGCGGATCAGTTCTTCGGCGGCAAGAGTTGATTCCATATCCATGGCAGCTGTCGGTTCGTCGAGAATCAGAAGACGATAGGAACGCATCAGCAGACGGGCAAGAGCCATTTTTGCCGTTTCTCCCCCGGAGAGTTTTTTTGCCGGATGCCGGCAGAGATGCTCAAGGTTGAGAGCTTTCATCAGATAAGCAAAACGGTTTTTGTCTCCGCCGTTGAGGAGAATGTTGCGTTCCGTGCTCATGCGAAAGGCATAGCTCTTCTGGGGCATATAACCCACGGTGATATCCGGAGAAATTCCTGTTTTCTGATCGGACAATTCAATGCCGGCCAGAATCTTCGCGAGGCACGATTTCCCGCTTCCGTTGGATCCCGCGACCGCGGTAATCTGCCCTTCGGGGATCTCAAAAGCGGGGAGATCCAGCACTTTGCGGATTCCGTATGTTTTGCTGACTGTAGGAACTTTCATCTGCTCAGCCTCCTTTGCATCAGGCTGAGGAGTATATTTACAATCAGCGAAAGGCTAAGCAGAATCAGCCCGAGGGCGATACCAAGTGTAAAGTTTCCGCGGTTTGTATACTGCATAATGGCAGTCGTCATGACATTGGTTTTCCATGCAATTGCTCCGCCGACCATGGAAACGGCGCCTACTTCGGCAATGGCGCGGGCAAAAGCCAGAAGATATACGGAAAAAATCGGGTATACACATTCGTTGAGCAATAAAAAGAAACGTCTGCCGGCGGAAAAACCGAGGCCTCTGGCGGTTTCCCGGAGTGAAGGGGCAATATCTGAAACATATGTCTCCATGTTTCCGATGACAATAGGGGTAATCAGGACCACCTGAGCCAGGATCATCAGTTTTACGGTGAAGAGCAGCTTCAGATGCCGGAAGGGACCGACTCCTGAAAAAAGCAGATAAAACAAAAGTCCGCAAACAACGGGAGGCATCCCCATCAGGGTACGGTTTATGACCAGCAGAATACCGCGGCCTGGAAATCTGCCTGTGCCCAGCCAGAGCCCGATCGGAACACCAATCAGCAGTGCGACGACAGAACTGGTCAGGCTGACTCTGGCCGTAGTGGAAAGAATATTCAGGAGTTCGCGATCGGCTGAAAGGATCAACTCGATTGCTTTCTGGATGGAAGAACCCATTTTTCCCGTCCTTTAACAGTGATAGCCCTGGAAGAAAACTTCCAAGGCTATATTACTTGAAATTCCGGAACAAATCAAGAGATTACGGAGGACTTATCCTGTTCTCAGATTGTGCCGTCGTTAGCGACAAAGGTGAGGAAGGTTGCTTTGTCGGTGAGGATATAAGCACCCATCTGCTCTGCCATGACAAGGCATGCGCCCATACCGGCATTTGCGGAGACGTACCAGCCGGTATAGTCGGCAAAGCTTTCTGCATCGGCAGTGATACCAAGCTCTTCGGGCCAGAGAGACAATTCCTTCGTGTGCGTGCCGGACCCGTCACCGCGGGAGATGAAAGTATACTTGCCGTCGGCAATTGCCTTGAATGCTTCAAGGACATCGGCGGCATCTTTTACACCGGCAGGGTCAGCTGACGGGCCGCAGAGTACAAAGAAGTTGTACATATAGCTCATACGTTCTTTTTCCATACCGTCGAGCACAGTTGCGAAACCTGCTTCTACAAAAGCATCCTCCTGCTTCTTTGCATGAACAAGAATCAGGTCAGCGTTGCCCATTTTTGCGTTGGCGATGGATTTGCCGGTACCGGCGGAATAGACTTCGACTTCGTAACCGTACTTTTCTTCAAAAATAGGCAGCAGATAACCGAGAAGGCCGGAGTCATTCACGGAGGTGGTGGTCGAGAGACGGATCAGCTTTGTTTCCTCTGTAGCAGCAGGAATCTCGGCGACGGAAACAGGGCGGTCATCCTTGAGATAGAACAGATACTCACCATATTCGGCAAAGCCGTAATTTGCAGCGAGATCCTCGCCTTCTTCGGAAAGCAGCCAGTTGATGAGTGCTGCCGCGCCGACAGTGTTGAGAGCAACGTCAGGCACTGCATTGCCGTCAGCATCAACAAAAGGAGCTTCGGGATTTACGGCCAGCAGGGTGTAGGTGTTGATCATGTTGTCGTCAGCCTCTTTGAGAATGCAGGTGTCAACAACAAGACCGTCAGCGGAAGCGGAAAGTGCAGCAATGCCAAAGAGCATGACCATTGCGAGGAACAGGGATACAGTTTTTTTCATGGATTTACCTCCTAAAAAATAACCTCATTCCATAACAGACCGAACGCATAGAACCTGCGCTGAATCTGCTTTTGGAAAGAGGCTCGTCCACCGCTTTTCATAAAAGCGTATTCGATTATATGCAGTTTACCATTTCCTGTGACTTAAATCAATCATTCGAGAAAAGTGATTGTACCAAACAGCACGAAATAACACAAAATGGCATGAAAATATTAAAGAGCAACCGCTTCCCGGGCAATCTGTTCTGCCTCTGCAACCGCGGAATCAACCAGCTCGTGAATATGCCTGCAATTCCCGACAAGGTAGAGCCAATCGGGGCTGTCCAGGGTGCGTATCAGCTCTCTTTCCGGAATCAGGCCGACAGCAGTGATCAAGGTGTCACACGGTATCTGTTTTGTCTCACCGGTATCGAGATTCTTAACTGTTACACCGGTTATTCTGCCGGTTCCGTGGATTTCTGTGATAGTGGTGCGATACCAGATCGGAATACGGTAAGGCTCAATACAGCGGTGGAAGTTACGTGCCATACCGCCGTAAGAAAGATCCTGTTCAAGGATGGCTATAACATGCTTTCCTTCCAGGGTGAAGCGGCGGGCCATGATCATCCCCAGATCTCCGCTGCCCAGAATCAGAATTTCTTTTCCAAGATTCTGATGATGTAAATTTATGCATTCCTGTGCCTGCCCGGCAGTGAAAATTCCTGCTGGTCTGGTTCCGGCAACCGGCAAAGAGCCAATTGTTTTTTCACGGCATCCTGCAGCGAGAATCAGCTTTTCAAAAGAGATTTTATCCAGAAGCCCTCTCCTGGAAATAACGGCATATTTTTCGTGAGAGATGGAAAGCACTTCGGTTCCCGGAAAGAAAATCACACCTGTTTCTCTCAGAGACTCGGTCAGCTGTGATGCATATTCAGGGCCGGTCAGTTCTTTTCCGTACTTTGCAAGACCGAAGCCCTCGTGGAGACATTGCGGCAGGATACCCCCCGGCTGCATCGATCGATCAACGAGAAGAATACTGTGACAGCCGTTTTTCCAGGCGGAAACTGCGGATGCAATTCCTGCCGCTCCTGCTCCGACCACAAGAAGCCTACATTCTATCATTTTGTTTGCCTCTCAACAGTTCAGATCCTTTTCCGTCTTTTGTCACGGCGCTTTCCTCAATCTGCAGCGCTTCTGCCAGAAGCGCTGTTATTTTCTGCTGGCACCGGCTGCCCTGGCATCTGCCCATCCCGGCACTTGTCCGCCGCTTGATGCCGTCTACGGTTACGGCGCCGCGTCGAACGGCTTCCAGGATTTCTGCCTTTGTTACATCCTCGCAGCAGCAAAAGATATCCCCGTAATCCGGATCTTCCAGTATAAGCGTTTTTCTTTCCTCAAAAGACAGGATGTGTGCTCTCCGGATGGATTTGTGGGAGGGATCAAAGGAGGAATTTAGCTCTGCGCGAAGCTCTCCTGCTATCTTTTCTGCGATTGTTGACCCTAATTCCTGTGCACAGGTCAGCCCCGGGGTTTTTATCCCGATCAGGCTCCAGAAAGTCGGAGCGGGATGCTCAATCACAAAGCTGGGGATGCTTCTCCCGTCTGCGTACTGCGGGTTAGGCCGTACAGCAGCAAAAGAACGAACGACACCGAAAAGGTCCAGATTCGGCAGAAGCCAATGAGAGATCTCGCGTACATAAGAAAGGCCGGCTGCAGTTGTTGCGTAGTCTACTTCGTTTTCCCGGTCCGAGGGCCCAAGCAGGAGATTTCCTTCCACAGTAGGGACGACTGTCAGACCTTTTTCATTTCCTTCCGGTTCGTATTGAAGAATGTGCGAGGGAACTGTATCTGTGTTCTTGTCCAGCACAAGATAATCTCCTGCTGTGGTAGCAATTCGAACAGAGGGCGGGAATGCCATCTCCTGTACAGCTGCTGAGGACAGCCCGGCACAGTTTATAACCGCCCGGGTGAAAAAACTGCCGGACTCGGTCTCTAAAAGATAACCGTCTTTCTCTGCTTGAATCCCGGTTACTCTGCAGTTCAGAAAAAGCTGTGCACCGTTCTGCACAGCATTTTCACAAGCTGCAATTCCAAGCTGCCAGGGGTTTACCGTTCCGGCAGACGGGGCAAAAAGGGCAGAATGCAGGCCGGGAGCAAGCATCGGTTCCGATTTGTATGCTTCTTCGGCGGTCAGAAGACAAAGCCCCGGAACCTCGTTCTGTATCCCCTGCCGGTACTTCTTTCGCAGAACTCTGTCCGCGTTTTCTCCATAACTCAGCATCAAAGAACCGCAGCGACGGAACGGAACATCCAGTTCCTGACAAAGGGTATCAAATGAAGAATTTGCACGGACAGTCATTACTGCTTTTGTCGTTCCGGGCTGATGGTCATAACCCGGATAAACGACAGCAGTATTAGCGCGGGAAATGCCTGTACAGACATCCTCCCGCGCCTCAAGGATTGCAACAGAAAGCTTCCAGCGGCAAAGGTTTCGGGCTGCGAAACAGCCCAGAACTCCACCCCCGATGACAGCTGCGTCGATGCGCTCCATGTCAGAATACGTCAATTATTTCACCGGGACGATCCAGCGTGTAACCGCCCAGGGCATTGATTCTCTCTTTGAATTCCCTGCTCTTCAGAGTACGGATCAGCTGACGGACCATTCCAGTGCTCCATGCAACCTCGGGAATCAGCAGATCGTATTCTTCTTCACAAACGGGGATGAAATCGAGGTCATAAAGCTTTGCTGCAGAATAGATCCCCATACCGGCATCAGCAGAGCCACCGGCAATCTGAACTGCAACAGAGTTATGCGTCATCTCCTCCCGCTCATATCCATAGACGGAATCAGGGTTGATGCCATTCTTCTGACAGAGATAGTCCATCAGGATACGCGTTCCGGAACCTTTCTGACGATTTACATAGCGAACACCGTCTTTCGAAATATCAGAAAAAGAACGAATCTGAAGGGGATTTCCCTTCTGCAGCATCAATCCCTGCTGGCGGCCGACACAACGCACCAGGTAGACACCTCCGTACGGAAAATACTTTTTAATGTAGCTGACGTTGTATCGCCCTGTTTCCGTATCAAGCAGATGAATACCGGCAGCATGAGCCTCTCCGCGGCGAACCGCCATAATACCGCCCATTGACCCGACATGCGCGGAACTGAGATACATATTGTGGTTATCCCGATGAATAAGATCTGCCAGTTCGTCCAGCAGAGGGTCGTGACTCCCAATCACAACGAGAGTACTTTTCAGTTTCTTTTTCGGAGTAAGAAGGCTGACACGGATTTCTTCTCCGGAGGTATAACCCTCCGTCCCCTGCGGCACCGCGACCATGCCATCGGCTTTCATAAAAGAGGAGACAACACCGCTTCCGCGGGGGAGAGGAGATGCCATCAGCTGATTGCCGACATAACCCATGCGAACGCGGACGTACTCCTGGTATTTCAGGCCGGATACAACCTGTCGGGTCAGTCTGGCACGTGTGCGTGAACGGATTTCAGACTCCCGGTTGTACCACCGATCGATCAGCGGGCGGAGAAATTCTTCGATGACGATAATGCCCGATACCGGATAACCCGGCACGCCCAGAATCGGGACAGAGCCTTTATAGCCCAGAATAGCGGGTTTGCCGGGTTTTATGGCAATACCGTGGTAGAGAACTTCCCCGACGTCACGCACTGCAGCAACGGAATAATCTCCACGCCCTGCAGAGGAACCGGCATTCAAAAGGACCATGTCACATTCCGCAGCTGCCCGGGAAAGCGTCTCTTTGATTTTATCAAACTGATCCGGCACGATGGGGTACGTTTTCGGGTCTGCACCCCAATCCTGCAGCATGGCGGAGAAAATGGAAGAGTTGAATTCCAGAATATCACCCGGCTTCGGATTGGCACAGGGTGGGATGATTTCATCTCCGGTGGGAATGATTCCTACAACAGGTTTGGCCAGAACCTCAACTTCCAGGACACCACCGGCAATCATGGCACCGATTGCTGCAGGGGAAATCTCCATAAAACTCGGCAGAATCATTTCGCCGGCACAGATATCTTCGCCAATCTGGCGGATATGCTGCCAGGGAGCTGCAGCGGAGTGGATGGTGATGCTCTCATCTTCGTTTTTAACAAGATCCTCTACCATAATAACGGCATCACAGCCATCCGGAATAGGATCACCGGTGTCTACAACGGTATATTTTTCTTTTGTTAAAGTGATAGGAGTTGTCTCTGTTGCGCCAAAAGTATCTTTTGCCAGCAATGTTACCCCGTCCATAGCACTTGCAGCATAGTGAGGGGCGTTGATATGGGCATAGACGGCCTTCGATGTGATGCGGCGATACGCGTCCTGCACACGAACAGTTTCCGTTTTAGCAGAGAAACCATGTTCAACCAATGTCCAGAGATAATCCTTTTTCGCCTGTTCTACAGGAGTATTCGTCAGATATTCAAACCCCATTTCAAGACCCTTCCTTATTGATAAATTCTTATACTGGCGCCTTTTGGCAGGCCTTCACAGTCCCGATCGATGATGAAATACCCGTCTGCCCCGGAAAGCTGGGTAATCAGCCCGGATTTGGAATGTATGGGAAAAGCAAGAAGCTTCTCTCCTTTCCGTTCCAGGTGGCAGGCGTTTATCTGGGCTCTGCCATGGTTGGCACCGATATTTTCAGCAAGTTCTGCAGATACCGGAAAAACTGTATTCTCTCTGCCGGACAGTTGTGCCAGAAGAGGCAGAATAAAGAGCTTTGTTACGAAGAAAGCAGCCACCGGATGACCGGGCAGCCCGACGAGAGGCTTATTCCCGGCTTTGCCGAGAATAGTTGGTTTTCCAGGTTTGACGGCGATCCCGTGAAGGAGAAGCTTTCCCATGGATTCTATAATGCGGCAGGCAGCGTCTTTTACGCCCACACTGCTTCCGCCCGAGAGAATCACGGCATCACATTCTTTTGCCGCCAGCTCAGTCTTCTTTTGAAGCAGAGCCTCATCATCTACTACAATTCCGTAATTGACAGGTTCTGCCCCGAACTCACGTAAAACTGCAGACAGTAGAGGGCCGTTTACATCCCGTATCTGACCGGGAGCAGGCTGCTGATCCGGCGGAACAAGCTCATCTCCTGTAGAAATAACCCCGATACGAAGGCGCTTTTGTACGGGAATCTCTGTTTTTCCGATAGCAGCCAGGGCACCAATGTCCTGCGGGGCAAGAACATGACCGGCTTTCAAAAGCGGCTTTCCGGGAAAAACGTCATCACCCCGAAAGATCAGGTTCATACCGGGCGTTCCGGGTTTTGAAATTCCGATGGTCCCGTCACCGTAGTCCTCGGTATATTCTATCATGACAACACAGTCGGCACCTTCCGGAATCGCACCGCCGGTAGGCACGTAGAAGCAAGTGCCTCTCGGGAGAGGAACGGCAGCTTCTTCGCCCATTTTTATTTCGCCTGCTACAGGCAAAATAGCAGGGATTGCATCGGAACAGCCAAAAGTGTCGGAAGCACGAACGGCATAGCCGTCCACTGTGGAACGGTTAAAACCCGGCACATATTCCGCTGCAACAATATTTTCCGCGAGTACACAGCCAAGAGCTTCAGAAAGGGAGACAGTTTCCGCCTGTTTTGTCAGTGGCTGAAATTCCATTTCGATCAGCCGGAACACCTCTTCCGGTGTCTTTACCTGCAGCATTTTTATACCTCCGCGATGATTTTACCGAGATCCCTGTAATCGTTGCCGGTGAAATGCCGGATTTCCTTCCGGAAAGGAGCAGAACGAAGGATTTCCAGGAGTTCTTCTCCTTCGGATGTTTCCAGAAATTCACGATGGACGGCGAGATCAAAGCGCTCCTGAAGAAGAGGGATAAAGTCAAGCCCATCGATCTGTCTGGAGATCCTTTCCGTGCCAATGGCAAGATCTGCTTCTCCGGAGGCAATTGCGGCTGCCATCGTCAGGTGAGAGTTCATTTCTTTCTCATATCCGTTTACCATACGTTTGTCCAGCCCCATACGCTGGAGCTGCCCGTCAAGAAGCACACGAGCGCTTGAACCGTGACGGCGATTCAGAATGGAGATGTCCCGCCGGGCAAGATCTCGCCACCCATGAATCTCCTTCGGGTTTCCGGCGGTGACGTAAAACCCCTGCGTCCGATAGGAGATGTTGATCAGTGAGACCGGGATACCGGGAAGAAGCCTTTTGACAAAGGGAACGTTAAAGCACTTTTCATCCGCGGCATAAAGATGACATGCGGCTGCAGTCACTTTTTCTTCATACAGGGCAAGGAGACCTTCAAAACTGTTCAGATAAACACGCTGCGACGGAAGAGACTTCTGATGGAGATAGTTGGCAATGATATCAAGAACCACATCCTGCCCGGAAATGATAACAGCACCCGATTCTTCCTGCGCCGGATGTAGAAGACTGCTCTGAACTTCTATTTTTTTGACGGGCAGAACACTTTGCTCATGCCTGGATCGCGCGATATAGGCATCCACATCGTCCTGCGTAAAGCGTACTTTTCTGCCGATCTTGTAGGAATAGATTTCACCCCTTCGGATCAGCTCATAAATAGTAGATTTGCTTACGTGGAGAATATCCGCAACTTCCTGCGTTGAGAGAGACTTGTTGAGCGCCATAAAAAAGCCTCCTTCGTTTCAAACTCAATAGAGGTAGCCCGACACAGCCTTAACTAATATGTATTATATCTTTTTTCACAGAGGGAGACAAGCCATACAGCTACAAATCATACAGCTTGTTTCGTAGTATTTCGGTTCAATTCGCACGGAATCTTTGCCTGCTTCATGCAGAGTTTTTCTCATTTCATGTTAATTCACACAAGAATCATGACGGTTTTTTCAGCAAGTCCATATTTATTGTATAATACATACTGTTGAATTGTCCTTTCAGGATACCATGATAAATAAAAATCTTTTTCAGGAGGTATTGTATGAGCGGCGCTTATTATGAAAAAATAGCAAGAATCAACCTGACCACCGGTGAGATCAAGGCAGAGCCCCTGGATCTTGATATCGCCCACAAGTTTATCGGAGGCAGAGGCCTCGGTACCAAGATCCTTTATGATGAGGGTGTTGCCACGGTCGATCCGCTGTCCCCGGAAAACAAACTCGTTTATATCACCGGCCCCATGACCGGATCGAATTCCCCATCCTCCGGCCGTTATATGGTTGTTACGAAATCTCCTCTGACCGGGATGATTGCCTGTGCCAACTCGGGCGGTATTTGGGGTGCAAAGCTGAAATTTGCCGGATGGGATGCCCTGATCGTCGAAGGCGCAGCTTCTGAGTGGAGCTATCTCTACATTGAGGATGACAAAATCCAGATTCTGGATGCAGGCGAGTATGTCGGCGTTCTGAGTGAAGAACTTGATGACAAGCTGAAAGAAAAGCACGGAAGTGAATGCTCTGTTCTGAATATCGGCCCTGCCGGTGAAAAGCAGGTTTTGCTCGCTGCCGTTATGAACGACAAAGACCGTGCTGCCGGCCGTTCCGGAACAGGCGCTGTTATGGGCAGCAAAAAACTCAAGGCCATTGTTGTCAAAGCTACACGCAAGCAGCTGGACATCATTGCCGATGTGGAAGCCCTCAAGGAAGCCAATAAGCGCTGCCTCAAGATCATGAGTGAAAACGCCCTCACCGGCGAAGGCCTGCGCGCACTTGGCACGGCATCTCTTGTAAACGTCATCAACAGCATCGGTGCACTTCCGACCAAGAACTGGCAGGAAAGCTATTATCCCACGGCAGATCAGTTCTCCGGGGAAACACTGGCTGAAAAGTATCTGGTCAAGCCCGGTGCCTGCTATCATTGTCCGATCGCCTGCGGCCGTATCATCAAGCACGACGACAAAATTATCGGCGGACCGGAATATGAGCCTCTGTGGGCCTACGGCAGCGACTGCTGCAACGATGATCTCTACACCATCGACGAGGCCAACCGGCTCTGTAACGAATACGGCCTGGATGCTATCGGTGTTCCCTGCACGATCGCTGCAGCCATGGAACTTTATCAGCGCGGCTACATCAAAGAAGAAGAGTGCGACGGTGTTCCTCTCGAATGGGGCAGCAAAAAAGCGATCGTCGAGTGGACCAAGCGTATGGGCGATCCCGAAAGCCCGCTGGCATGGCTGATGTCCTCCGGTTCCGTTCGTCTCTGTGAGCATTACGGTCACCCCGAGTATTCCATGAGCGTTAAAAAGCAGGAGATCCCCGCTTACGATGCACGTGCCATCCAGGGTATCGGCATTAACTATGCTACAGCAAACTGCGGCGCAGCCCATGTCCGCGGCTATATGATCGCTCCTGAGGTCGTCGGTATTCCGGTACAGCTGGATCGTACCGTCACCGAAGAGAAGGCTGTCTGGGCCAAGACCTTCCAGGATCTGACCGCTGTTATCGACTCAATGGGCAACTGCCTGTTCACATCCTTTGCACTCGGCGCACCGGAGTATACAGATCTGCTTAACGCCGCCACCGGTACCAAATGGACACCCGAGCAGGTGCTGGAAATCGGCGACCGCATCTTCAACATTGAGCGTATGTTCAACAAGGCCGCCGGCATGAAGCCCGAGGATGACCGCCTGCCCAAGCGTTTGCTCGAGGAACCTGTTTCGAACGGGCCTTCCAAAGGCATGGTCAGCAAGCTCTCTGTCATGCTCCCGCAGTACTATGAAGCTCGCGGTTGGGTCAATGCGTTTCCGACAGATGAGACCCTTAAGAAACTGGGTCTTGACGAATGCGTGGGAAAGTAAGTATACTAAAATAAGAAGGGAGAGGCTGCCCGCCTCTCCTTTTTCTTCTGTACGAAGGGAGTTTTTTTCATGATTGAAGTACGGTTTTTCGCTACGCTTCGGGAAGGCCGCGGCAAAATTGTTCAGGTTCCGGCTGAAGAAGTCTCCTGCGCCGGAGAAATTCTGAACCGCTTTGCAATTCCTAAGGAAGAAGTGGCGATTCTGCTGATCAACGGGTTCCATTCAAAACCGGAGGATTCGGTAAAAGACGGGGATGTCATTGCCCTGTTCCCACCGGTTGGAGGTGGTTAATATGCCACTTTCGGAGAAACAGAGGCAACGATATGCCCGGCAGCTATGCATGCCGGAAATCGGTCCTGCAGGACAGGAAAAGCTACTCTCATCCAAAGTGCTGGTAATCGGCGCGGGCGGGCTTGGCTCTCCTGCAACTCTTTATCTTGCGGCAGCAGGCGTCGGTACCATCGGCCTTGTTGACAGCGATATAGTGGATCTCTCCAACCTGCAGCGACAGATTCTGCACAGCACTGAGAAATTGGGTGTACTAAAGGTGGATTCCGGGGCTGAACGTCTGGAAGGATTGAATCCCGACGTGCACATTATCCCGTATCCCATAGCCGTCACAGAAGAGAATATCGCAGAGTTGATATCTGATTATGATTTTGTGCTGGAATGCACAGACAACTTTGAAACCAAATACCTGATCAATGATGCCTGTGTCCGGGCGGGAAAACCATTTTGTCATGGGGCGGTATTACGCTTTTTCGGGCAGATTATGACCTATGTACCGGGACGCGGCCCATGTTACCGCTGCGCCTTTCGCCACGCACCCGATCCCGAAAAGGCTCCGGATGCAAAGAAACTGGGCGTGATAGGAGCTGTGCCGGGTGTGATCGGCTGTCTTCAGGCTCTGGAAGCCGTCAAGTATTTGACCGGAACGGGAGAGCTGCTCGTCGGGAGATTTCTGAGTTTTGACGGGCAAGCCATGGATTTTGAGATTGTTGAACTGCCGCCTGACCCTGACTGTCCTGCCTGCGGGAAAAACATAAGCTGAGAGATAAAGGCATATGGAAGACCATATCCGAAAACTGTATATAGAGGTTACTTCCCGCTGTAATCTTCAATGCAAGATGTGCTTCCGGCGCAGCTGGGTCGGAGAACGATTCGGGGATCTTGATCCGGGAGTGTTCGAACGGCTTCTGGACAATGCAGCTCTTCAAAAGACGGAGACGGTCTTTTTCGGAGGGATGGGTGAACCACTTGTCCATCCGAAACTGGCGGAGATGGTCGCTCTTGCCGTAAAACACGGGAGAAAGGTCGAGCTGATCACAAACGGAACTCTTCTTGAAAAAGGGAGAATAAAGGATCTGCTCAAGGCGGGGATCTCAAGAATATGGGTTTCCATCGATGAAATCTATGAGAATTATGATAAAATCCAGATCGGCAGCGATTTTGATCTGGTTCGCGGGAATCTTGAGCTTCTGAACACTTTGCGCCGGGGGACAGATGTCAGGCTCGGAATGACGGCGGTCGTTATGCGGGATAATATTGCCAGCCTCCGCAGAATTCGTGATTTTGCAGAGTATTTTCAGGCTGATGACCTGAATCTGAGCCACATGATTCCCAATCGGCGGGAAGATACTTCCCAGGCACTATGGCCGATGTGTGATGTAGCTGCCATCAAAGAAGTCACTGACAGGATGGGCCCGGTCTGGCGTGTTGAAAAGCTGGATGAAAGCCGGGATATCCCCATGTTCAAGTTCTCCGAACGTTATAAGAAAGAACTCTTTCCCGATGAAGAAAGCCTTTTGGAAGCGGAGCTGTTTTCCTGGAAAGGGAAACCTGCTATGAGGCGCATGAACTGCTGCCGCTTTATTGAGGAAGGACATTGCTTTGTCCGCTGGGACGGTGATGTGTCCCCCTGTATGGGGCTCCTCCATACTGCAGACACTTATCTCGGAGACCATAAGCGGAGAATCTGGCATCAATCGTTCGGCAACATCTATCATCAGAGCCTCGAGGAAATCTGGAACAGTGAGGAATACCGCAGCTTTCGGGATCGCGTGCATGAATTCAATTATGCACCGTGCCTGTTCTGCGGTGGCTGTGAACTGCTGAATGAGAACAAAGCGGACTGCAACGGCAGTCTGGCGCCGACATGCGGCGGCTGTCTGTGGGGTCAGGGGTTTGCGGTTTGCCCGTAAAATTCCCTTATAAAAATATTCAGGCGGCGCTTTCAGGCGCCGCCTTCCATATGAGGAATCGGGTTGTGCACGGGGCAGCCTTTCTGGCACATGGGGTTTTTTCAGTTGAGGCAGCGGTTTGCCTCTGAAACAATATGTAATGCCATGGTTGTCCCCTCTCAGTTTCATTCAGTTTTTAATGTTTTGATCTTCCCGGATCAGTTCTTTTACTTTACGAAACAGTTCCGCTGCACTGTGACGGCGTGATCTGGCGCATTCCTGTGCCTGGCGGCTGCAGATCAGACAGGTACGATATCTTTTTCTTGACAGCTTTCGGCCATCCGGAGTGAGAACATCAATATCAAAAATACGCCCCAAGCTACTCCCGTCTTCAATTTCGCACATCTGTTTTTTCAGAGAATCAGGGTCGGCATAGATGCTGGCAATCCATTCATCACCGGTTTTTTCATGGATCTCATATTCGCCTGCAATCTCCAAGTTGTTCCCGGATAAAACAGACAGAATCTCGTCCTTCCCTGATAGAAAGGCAGCTCTGATTTCCGGATCTGTTTTAATCGGTCCCGGAATATTCAGACAAAATGACAAAATTGGATTTCCTTTGAATCTCTTCAACAGATCATTCTGCAGTTCCACTCGCCGGTCCCGACAAGCCATCATATCCTGTATGGTTACTTCGTTTGCCATAGGAATACCTCAGTAATGAACAACATTGCTTTCTGCCCTGATACGGGAAACAATCTGAGCAGCTTCTTCGCTTGCGAAATAGCGATACGTTGTTTCCGGAACAAGCTCCTTAAATAACTCTATATCATTATCCTGGATTGCTTTACGGACGGTTGAAGCACTGATTGCCTCACCGTCCTTTTCTTTTCTGGGGACGACAACACAACGAATTCCGTTTGCAGGCAGTTCTTTTTTCATAATTTCGTTGTAAATCCCGGTGACAAGGCTTCTGGGCTCTTCTCCGACATATCGAACGGTAATACCCAGTACGGCTGCAATGTGCGTAAAGATCGTCAGATCCAGAAGTGCGTGGCCTCGGATGACCGATTCCTCATCACGCTGAAAGTAGCTTGGGAATGTGGCATTACTGATGATATAAGGCCCGCTGTCATGAATAAACACATTCTTAAGATCCGCAATACCTTCTGCAATCAGGCGTTTTCTGACAGAATAAGGAATCAGACTGGCATCCTCGCTGACAGCGAAAAGATGAACCACATCATTTTCCAGGGCTGCCTGCTCCACCAGATAGCGGTGCCCTAAGGTGAAGGGATTGGCATTCATGACGATCGCTGCCACAGAAGATCCTTCTCTGTATTCTTTCTTCAGCCTGTCGAGATAATCCTGAAAACCGGTTTTGCTGTTTTCCATGAAAACAAGTTCGTCCTCAATGCGAACGATTTCGCGAAACCCCAGATCGGCAAAAAACTTGGCTGAATTACATTTTGTATAAAGATATAAATGCACATTGCCCCTCTGGTACTGCATCTCAATCAGGTGAGAAACAACGGTATTCATCAGGCCTTCTCCCTGATGCTCATGGGACACTGCCATGCAGCGCAGTGTGTTTTTAAAGCAGCTCCCTGTGGCAATGACCTGATCATCGTCATCCACCACGGCACAGGTATAATCCAGATTTCCGTCCAGCCGTATGCCTTCCTGCTGTAGAAGAGAAACAACCTTTTCCTTCATCCGGCGGTCGGAAGGATAAACTGTTGTAATGCTGTATTCAGACATGGCTTTCCTCCCTGACAAGATCGATAAATGCCTTTACCTGAGGCAGATCATGAGCCTGATCTGTATACATCAGATAAGTAGAGCGTACAAATGGCTCTCCGTCCGAAAAGCTGAGCGGGCGGATAATCCCTTCAAAGCTGTGAAGGCAGATTTCCGGAACAACAGCCCATCCGAGCCCGTTTTTTACCATTTCCACACAGGTCGAAATGTTATCCACAACGATCCCAGTGTTGGTAATATGAATATCATTCTCATGCAGCCACCTTGCAAGCTCTCTTTCAAAGGAGGCGTCTGTTCTCCGGCTGATGAAGGGGACCTGGTCCAGGTCTGAAAGCTCGAATTCCGTATTCATGATCGCGCATACCGGCTCTCTGCTGATCAGAATCCGATTTTCGTTCCAAAGAAATTCGCCTCTCAGGATAGCCACATCGATGGACCCGTCCAGCACCTTCATATACTGATTTCGGCTGTGCCCGGAGATGATATGCGTGTTCACATGAGGATATTTCTTTTTGTACGTTCCAAGCAGGGCAGGCAGCCGGTACTGTGCAAAATTGATGGATACACCGGCGTTCAGCGTCCCGCAGATTTCATCCTTCCGGGTTGTCAGCTCCGCCCTCATGGCATTCATGAGTGCGCCGGCCTTCCTCGTGTGCTCCAGGACCGTTTCTCCTTCCGGCGTGAAATGGATACCCTGCCTCGAACGGAGAAGAATTGTTACCCCCAGCTCCTCTTCTATAGTGACAATTCTTTTAGAAAGGGACGACTGGGTTATATACAGCCTGTCTGCAGCCTTTGTGATATTGCCTGTCTGGCTCAGGATATCCAGAAGTTCAAAGTCTCTTTCTGTCACAGATGGCCTCCTTTGATTCAATAACGGAATGGAAAAATTCGATTTCAATTCTTATACACTTGCTAATATCAATAGTAGCAAAGATTTAAATAGAATTCAAGAGCTTTTATCATTCCAAATGCGACTGGAAAATGATGAAAACTATCAATTTTACAAATGCTCAGTTTTGGTGTACAGTACGTGACGAAAGCAAGACCCGTTAATAGCAAAAAACCCGAAAGGGATAACAGAGGAGGAAAAATGGAAATTACAAAAACAGCAATTGCGGGAACGTTAGAATCCAGCGATGCGCAGATCACCGTTGAACCGGCAGAAGAAGGTTTGAAAGTCAGCGTCAGCAGCACGGTGATGAATCAGTACGGCAGGCAGATCAGAGATTGCGCCTATAAAACCCTGGAGGATCTGGGCGTAAAAACAGGCAGAGTTTATATTGTAGATAAGGGTGCTCTGGAGTGCACACTGAAAGCCAGAATCGAATGTGCGGTATTCCGCAGCAATGATGCCTCGGCAAAAAATATCCCCTGGGGAGGTGCAGTGAAATGATTACACGCAAAAAACCTGAAAAGAACAGACTGCGCAGAACAATGATGTTTATGAATGCGCAGAAACCCGGCCTCATCAAGGATGCCTATATTTACGGCACAGACAGCATCATCCTTGATCTGGAGGATGCCGTTGCAGAAAACCAGAAGGATGCCGCAAGATTTTCCCTTTACCAGGCGCTGAAAAATATCGATTACGGTGACACGGAAGTGATCGTCCGCATCAACGGGCTGGACACCCCGCACTGGGAGGAAGATATCCGTTGCGTTGTAGCCGGTGGAGCAGACGGAATCCGGATTGCGAAATGTGAAAGCGCAAATGATGTCCACACGGTGGAAGAGCATGTGCTTGCTGCCGAAAAGGAATTCGGTGTGGAGGAAGGCAGAACGCTTCTGATGGCAGCTCTTGAAAGCCCGAAAGGAATCCTCAATGCGTATGAAATCTGCACAGCGTCCCCGAGAATGTTCGGCGTGGCGATTTCCGGCGGAGATTTCCGAAAGAGCATGCATGTCCGCATTGAAGAAGGCGGCATTGAAATGCTCACCGCCCGGGGCATGATGCTTCTGGCAGCGAGGGCAGCCGGAATCCAGTGCTTTGACACGATGTTCCCGAATATTGACGACATGGAAGGCTTCAAAGCGGAAGTGATCCAGAATCGCAAGATGGGCTTTGACGGCAAGAGCATCGTCAACCCGAGACAGATTGAGTTCGTCCACAAAACCTTTGCCCCGACGGAGAAGGAAATCGCCTATGCGGAAAAACTGGTTCGCGGCTGCCAGGCGCAGGCCGATGCCGGAATCGGCGTCTACACGGTAGACGGAAAAATGGTTGATATCCCGTTCTTCGAAGATGCGAAACGCGTGATCCGCTTAGCCAAAGCCTGTGGCGTTTACCACGGCGATCTTTAATGAGGAGGACAGACAGATGATAAATGCAGTTGGCAGAGATATTCCTGATTATCTTCTTGTAAACGGCCGTGAGGTATACCAGGGCAAGAATTACAGAGACGGCAAGACAGTGAAAAAGGCTTCTCCCGTAACCGTTAAGCATGAAAAGCCGGAGGAGAACAAGCTCTGTGCCTCCATCCGTGAAGCTTGTGAAAAATGCGGGGCTCATGACGGGATGACTTTCTCCTTCCATACGGAGTTTCGTGACGGGGATTATGTGGCAGCAATGGTCTGCAAGGTGCTGGTGGAAGAGATGGGTCTGAAGGATCTCCATGTGGCAGCTACCTCTCTGGGGACAGCCCAGAACATCTTCGCCGATTATATGGAACGGGGCATTATCGTAGAAGCTCAGACCTCCGGTGTCCGCGGAAGAATCGGTGAAGTAATTTCCGGCGGAAAGCTGAAGAATCCTGCGATCATCCGCAGCCACGGCGGACGCCCGAGAGCTGTTGAAGCTGGTGAAGTGCATATCGATATCGCCTTTCTGGCAGCAGCTACTTCGGATAACTGCGGCAATGCAAAAGGAACCGGCGGAAAGAACAACTGCGGATCCATGGGCTTTGCAATGCACGATGCGAAATATGCCGACCACACCGTTATTGTAACCGATACGCTGGTACCTTTCCCCAACGTTCCGTGCAGTATCTCTTCTGTAGATGTTGATGCAGTCTGTGTGGTTGATGCCATCGGCGATGCGGCAAAAATCTCCACAAAGGAAGCCCGTATCACGAACAATCCCAGGGAACTGATGATGGCTGAAAATGTTACAAAGGTTATCGCTGCTACTCCGTATTTCAAAGACGGTTTCTCCTTCCAGACAGGTGTCGGCGGGCCTTCTCTTGCTGTAAACCGCTATCTTGAAGAAATTATGACCGAAAAGGGAATCAAGATCAGCTTTACGCTGGGCGGTACAACGGGTGCAGTCTGTGCTCTGCAGGATAAGGGCCTCGTCGGAAAAATCTGCGACACGCAGGACTTTGACCAGGTAGCTGCAAAGCATCTGGCCGAGCATCCGGAAAACCATGTGGAGCTTGACCTGAACCAGTATGCCAGCGCAGGAAACAAAGGCGCATATGTCAACAAGCTGGACTATGTTGTGCTCTCTGCTCTCGAAGTTGATACCAAATTCAATGTCAACGTGATCACCGGATCCGACGGCGTGCTCCGCGGTGCACCGGGCGGCCATCCGGATGCAGCGGCAGGCTCCAAGTGCTGCATCATCGTCACACCTCTGACGCGCGGCAGGATGGCAACAGTCTGCGATGATGTTGTCACTGTCACAACCCCGGGAGACTGCGTGGATGTGGTTGTAACGGATTACGGTATTGCCGTCAATCCGGCAAGGCAGGATCTGATTGCATGCCTGGATGAGGCAGGGATCAGCCATGTTACGATTGAAACACTGCGGGATAAGGCGTATAGTCTTGTTGGGACACCTGATAAACTGGAATGGGAAGACCAGGTTGTTGCAATCGTAGAAGCCAGAGACGGAACGATCCTTGATGTTGTCCGCAAGGTAAAGCCCCTTGTTCTTGATGAAAATTAACGTGATTCGGGAGGATTGATGAAATGGCATTATCAGTAATATCGCTTTTGTGCTTGGTAGGGGCAATTGTCTTCGGGTTTGTGCGGAAAACAAACGTAGGTCTCGTAAGTCTTGGCTTAGCTCTGGTTCTGGGAACCATCGGCGGAATGAGCGCAGGGGATATCTATAAAGGATTCCCCTATAAGCTCTTCCTGACATTGATGGGAACGATGCTCTTCTTCGCACTCCTTCAGGAAAACGGCACACTGGAAAAAGTGTCCCAGCTGATGACCGGTTTGTGCGGGAAGAAAAAGTTCCTGATCCCGATCATTATCTATGTCGTCAGTTTTGTATTGTCCGCTGCCGGCCCCGGAGCGATCAGCGTTCAGACGGTTATGGTACTCTTTGCAGTTCCGCTTGGTATTCACGCGGGAATCAACCCCATTCTGATGGGCGCCATGGCGATCCTCGGAGCAGTGGGAGGAACGGCTTCTCCCATTGCCCTGACCGGGATTATTGTGGAAGACCTTCTCGCCGATATGGGTTATTCAGGGCACGGAATGCAGATATTCCTTGGAGTTACAGTTGCAAATTTCGTCTGCGCGGTTGTGACCTATATCGTGTTCAAAGGCTGGAAGCAGGGTATGGCTGAAGATGAGGCAGAAACAGAGAAGGAAAAAGTCCGCTTCACAAGCAAGCAAATCATCAGCGTAATCGCGTTGCTTGTCATGGTTGTAGCTGTGGTTGGGTTCTCCTATGACGTGGGCCTTGTGTGCCTGACACTGTCTCTGGTTCTGATTATCCTGAATGCGGCGGATGAAAAGAAGTCTGTGAAGATGATTCCGTGGAACACGCTGATTCTGATTGCAGGTGTCAGTGTTCTGATGAATATTACAAAGACCCTTGGCGGCATCGATCTGCTGGCAGATCTGCTGGCTTCCCTCATGACGGCTAGGACCGCAGCTCCGATTATCGGCCTCACGGGTGGAATTATGTCCTGGTTCTCGAGTGCCAACGGTGTTGTCTTCCCGACACTGATACCCGCTGTACCCAGTATTGCAGAGCAGGTGGGTGGTTCTTCCATCCTCCAGATGGTGGTTGCCATTGTATGCTCGGCAACGGTTGCCGGTATCAGCCCGCTCTCTACCGGAGGCAGCCTTGTTCTGGCAAGCTACTCTCAGGAGAAGAACCCGGATCCGAAGGAAGAATCCAGCATCTTTATCCGGCTCTTCGCCTTGTCTTTCGGCTGCGTTGCTACCGTGTTTGTCCTGACGCTTGTCGGTTTGCTCAGTTTCCTGGGTTAAGGAGGAAGCAATATGTACGCGTATATCGGCTGCAGAACGACAAAAGAGCGCAATGCCCGAGGGAAAGGGATCAGTGTCTATCAGGTCTTCGGGGATGAGTGGCAGCTCCAGAGCATCCTTGAAGGGGAAATCAATCCTTCTTATCTGTGCCTCAACAAAAAACAGGACCGCCTTTATGCGATCCATGGAGATTACAGTGAAGTCAGCGCGTATGCTGTCGGGGAAAACGGGTCTCTCACCAGGCTCGGAACAACCGGTACCCACGGAACAAATCCAGTACACCTGGTCCTGAGCCCCAGTGAGAAATGGCTGTATGTTGCCAATCTGCAGACTGGGTCCGTGTCTGTAATCCCTGTCCAGGAAGATGGGTCTCTCGGCTTTATCCGGCACCTCCGTTTTATCAGCGGGAACGGAGGCCCGGGATATGTCTCCCATCCTCATCAGGTACAACTGGACAGAACCGGGAAGTGGCTGTTTGTTCCGACACAGGGCAGGCTTCAGGGTGTGGGAAAACTGACAGTTTTCCGGATCCATGAAGAAGACGGGACGCTCGAAGAAACCTTTGTGGCAAAGGGCCGGACCGGGGCAGAACCGAGGCACTGTGTGCTTCATCCCAACAACCGCTGGCTCTATCTGATCAACGAGAAAGACAGCACAATTGTTTTCTACCACTTTGATGAGGGAACAGGCAGCCTGAACCCCCAGCAGATGATCACCACGCTCCCGGAGGATTTCTTCGGAGACGGCTGGGCAAGCGGGATTATCATTGCGGAGGACGGGAAAACGCTGTATGCCTCCAACCGCAAACATGACAGCATCACGGTTTATCATCTGGATCAGGAAACGGGCAGGATGACCTGGCTGCAAAATATCAAAACCGGTGGAGGACAGCCGAGATTCCTTACGCTGTCTCCGGACGGAAAGAAAGTCATTGCTGCGAATGAGACCACGGACACGCTGACGGTATTTGATGTGGATCCGGAGAATGGAACTCTCGCGGTCGAAAAAATGATAGATACGGAAAGCCCTGTTTGCCTCGTATTCAAAACCCGATAATTGAATAAAAAAAACAGACAGATAAAACGAAAAACCATTCCTGTAGGGAATGGAAAGACATGAAATCTGTCTGTTTTACTTTACGATAGCATTATGGTTTAATATATGCAGATATGTGCAGAATACAGAAAGCCGGCAAGAGAGGAAGTGATCATAATGAGGCAGGACACCAGAATATTAACAACTGACAGAATTACGGACATAGCTATTGCAGCAACAGAAGCATTGCTTCTGGAGGTTGCCGCAACGCCGAAGCCCGGCCTTGTAGATCGCCACAATTCAGGTTCTCACACCGATATGGATATCACGACCTTTGAGACCAGCGCCATCGCTCTTTCTCCGTATTTCTACAGGTTTGCCCTTTACGGTGCTGAGAGTAGAGACCGGGAACCGGAAGACCTGCTTACTTCCGCACGCACTATAGGGATTCATGCCGAACAGGCGATGTTCCTGGCAACAAACGGGGTAAATACTCATAAAGGAGCAATCTTTTCCGGAGGTATCCTCTGTGTTGCATACGGGTACCTGGGAGAAGCAGCCAATGACATTCTGCTGTTGCAGGAGGTCTGCAGACGTATTGCTCAGCCAGTGATGGAGGATCTGCAAAAGATTGATTCTGCTTCTGCAACGGCGGGAGAAAGGCTGTTTTTGGATCATGGCGTTCTTGGGATCCGCGGGGAGGCAGCGCAGGGGTTTCCCACTGTATTTCAGGTTGCTGCTCCTGCTATGAGAAGATTTCTGCAGCAGGGCTATTCACGGAATGATGCCGGGATTCTCACCCTGATCCATATCATGGCGGAGCTTCCGGACACCAACGTAATGCACCGTTCCAGCTATGAGGAAGCGGTTGATCTTCAAAAGAGAATGAAAAATCTGGCAGAAAGCGGGCTGGAAAATCTGCCCTATCTGGAAATTCTGGAAGAGCTCGACCGGGAATTTATTCACCGGAATATCAGCCCCGGAGGATGCGCGGATCTTCTGGCTATGACCTACTTTGTTCTTTCAATGGAAAAGTATCTGCAATTGCAATAATTCTCTGTTTTAATCAGAAAAGCATAACGGGACAAAAGGACAAAATTCACTCAGGGCTGTCACAAAGCTTCTGTGGGAATATTGTCCTTTTTGTCCCGGATAAAATTTCGGTTTACAGCGTTGTCGGAATCGTACTATAATGAAATTCAGAAAAATCTGGAGGAGATGTCTATGAAATACATCTGGCAGATGACCGTCATTCTCTCTGTTACCTGCGTGGCAGAGCTTCTGAAATATTTCATTCCGCTCCCCATACCGGCGAGCATCTACGGGCTTGTGCTGATGTTCCTGCTGCTTGTTACGGGAATCGTAAAGCTGCCGCAGGTAAAGGAGACGGCGGAGTTCCTCATCGAGATCATGACGATCATGTTTATCCCGGCAACTGTGGGGTTGATGGAAAACTGGGATGTGCTCCAGCCGATTCTGCTGCCTTTGATTGTGATAATTCCGGTGACGACGGTACTTGTGATGGGTGTAACCGGACGCACAGCACAACGGATTCTGCGAAGAGGAGAGAAAGAAAAATGAATGAACTGGTTCTTTCTTCCACGACCTTCGGGGTGGTGATCAGCTTCCTCTGCTATGCTGTAGGCTTTGCACTGAAGAAGAGATTCAAGATCGCAATTTTCAATCCGCTGCTGATTGCAATTCTCCTGGTTATTGCGGTGCTAAAGCTTTTTCGTATTGAATACAGCAGTTATTATGCCAGTGCGAAGTATCTGAGTTATCTGCTTACACCGGCTACGGTCTGCCTTGCAGTTCCCCTGTATACACAGCTGGAAAAACTTCGTCAAAATCTGCCGGCTATCCTCTGTGCATTGGTGGTCGGCGTGCTGACAAGCCTCGTATCCGTGCTGGCTCTCTCCGCCTTATTCAGGCTTTCTCACCAGGAATATGTCACATTGCTTCCGAAGTCGATCACATCGGCCATCGGGATGGGAGTTTCGGAAGAGCTTGGCGGCTATTCTTCTATCACAGTGGCAGTGATTATCATCTCGGGGATTCTCGGCAACGTTTCGGGTGATCTTGTGTGCAAATTGTTCCGCATTACGGAACCGATTGCGAAAGGGCTTGGCATGGGGGCGGCATCGCACGCCATCGGCACGGCACGGGCTATGGAATGGGGAGAACTGGAAGGAGCCATGAGTAGCCTTGCTATTGTGGTTTCCGGTTTGCTGACAGTAGTCGGGGCATCCGTTTTCGCGAATTTGTTATAACAACAGGATTGTTCAGGGAGATAGAAAAATGAAGTTTTTATTTGCCTCGGATTCTTTTAAGGGGACGCTAACCAGCGAACAGACAGTGGAACTTCTGGCAAAAGCAGCCAGAGAAGTTTTCGGAGATATTGAATACAGCGGTGTGCCGGTTGCGGACGGAGGAGAAGGAACCGTTGCTGCTGTGGTTGCTGCAGAGCACGGGGTGTGGATGGAAGCGGAAGTCTACGGCCCGCTGATGGAAAAAAGAAAAGCCAGCTATGGAAAGCTGGACGAAAAACGTGCAGTTCTGGAAATGGCAACAGCATCCGGCCTGCCGTTAGTTCCTGTGCATCTGCGCAATCCTCTTCTGACGACCACTTACGGGACCGGAGAGCTCATCCGCCATGCGCTGGATCAGGGGTTTACGGATCTCTCCATAGCAATCGGCGGAAGTGCGACTAATGACGGCGGAATGGGTTGTGCCAGAGCATTGGGCGTCCGATTCCTGGACGGTAACGGGAATGCCCTGGAGGGCAGAGGGGAAGACCTTGAAAAAGTCAGCAGGATCGACATCTCGGGGCTGGATCCTCGAATCAGAAACACGAAAATCACAGTAATGTGCGATGTGACGAACCCGTTATGCGGAGAAAACGGAGCGACCTATACTTTCGGTGCGCAGAAAGGCGCAACACCGGAGATGCAGGCAAGGATGGAAGCCGGTATGGTGAATTACCGGGATGTGATTCGCAGACAGTTCGATGTAGATCCTGATCAGATCAGGGGAGCCGGTGCTGCAGGAGGTTTGGGGATTGCCCTGACGGTTTTCCTCGGAGGGGAAATGAAGTCCGGTATCGAAACAGTGCTTGACCTGATCGGCTTTGATGAACGGCTGGAGGGAACCGATCTCGTGGTAACCGGAGAAGGACAGACGGACTGGCAGAGCTGTTTCGGGAAAGTCATGCAGGGCGTGGGAAAACGTGCCAAAGCAAAAGGCGTTACAGCCGTCGGGCTCAGTGGATCGCTCGGCAGGGATGCTGCACAGATTTTTAACCACGGCATTGCTTCTTTGATGACGACTGTGGATGCTCCCATGCCTCTGGAAGAAGCGCTTGAAAGAGCGGAGGAATTATACTATCTCGGCGCGGTGCGGATGTTTCGCTTCCTGAAAGCCGGAATGATGCTCAAGGAGAGGTCTGCGTCATCTTCTCTTTGAACAGATTTAAAAAATACGAATAGTATTCTGTTATAAAAACAAAAAGACCGCATACTGCCATATGAACGTGTCCGGCAGTATGCGGTTTTCTGATGGTTAAAGGGCTGACTGGGTATCGTTCGGGTCTCCGTTCCGAGCCATCTCGTATTCATGGCTCCAGTCGATGTCACGATATTCTTTGCCGCGTGGATCCGTTTTGATAAAGTCCACCAGCAGATCCAGCATCTCCTCTGTCCAGGTGTTCAGATCAATTTGTGCCGTGGTAAAACGGTTTGCCGTGATCATTTCAAACCCGAAGATGTCTTTAATCTGTGTTTTGGCTCCGTTTTCGACGACTTCAACAACAAGCTGGGGAGGAATGAACAGAACCCCTCCGCTGCATCCATAGACAATGTCACCCGGAAGACACAGGGCAGCGTGCTCTCCATCGCCCAGCCGAACCGGGGCATTGAAACCAAGCATTACAAAGTCACGGATCGGGGTCGGATCAATTCCTCTGTAGTAGACATTGATTCCATCGACTTTCTGCATCTGCTCAATATCCCGAATGCCGCCCCAAATCACTGCTCCGCCGGAATGTGTTTTTGTTTTAATAGCCGTAGTCAGATTGCCGCCGACAAAGGTCCCTTTGTAAATCTTGTCAAACATATCAATTACGGCGACATCCCGGTCAATCAGAGAATCAATCACCCACTGGTTCGGGGTTCCGGAAAAACCCTGGCTTTTTGCCTGAGCCATGGAAGCGGCATAATAATCAGGCCTTTTCGGTCCGTAAGAAGCGGTTACAGCCCGGCCGATCATTTTACAGTTCAGATCACCGTTATCTTTGAATTCGGGATGGAGGCATTTCATCTGGAGAAACTGATTTTCATATCCCTGCACAAAAATCGGTTTCCAGAGTTCTTCCAGGGTCATTTTACGGATTTCATCAAGGTATTTGTCCGGCACAAACGGTCTCCCGTCAGGCAGCCGCTCTCCTCTCCATTCGGGTGTAAGCGCAATAACATCTTCCGGCTTGTTAAAATACATCTTTTCCTCCTGTTCCGTCTTTTACCGATGGTTGTCTTTCAACCGTTCTCCTTCAAAGTGAGATGTTCTGTTTCCGAACAACTCCCGCAGATTATCAATATTGAAACTCCAGAATGAGGAAGGTCTGGTCCATTTACAGCCCGCCTTTTCCGAAAGCAGATTTTTCAGCCCGGTAAGTCCTCCGTCACCATAAACAGAAGAAGCATTCACCATATAGGCAGATTCTTTGGAGATATATAAATACAGGTATTTTTTGTCGTCGATCAGTTTGATCAGATTCTGATAGGAGATTTCTTTGCTTTTTTCACTGTCCTTAAAACCTGTGGAAGAAAAATAATACTCAGAGGAAGGGAACCTGTTGTTCATCTGGGCGATTATTTTTTTTGCATTGCTTTTCGGCCTTACGTTTAATCCGGCTATCATCACACAGCCAAGGAACAGACAAAAATATGAGGTGATCATGCCCGAACTGAAGGTGAAGACACCATAGGCAATCAATGCCAGAGAAATCAGAATCAAGGTAATCTTTTTCCCGATCTGAAAAGTGTTGTACTGCATTAGTACCAGCTTTTCAATTGTTTCGGCATTGTGCTTCATCACGGCAGTATAAAGCACTTTTTGCTGCGGGCTGCCCATGGCGGTTTCTCTCCCCTCAGTTTTCTCGGAATTCAACTCCAGATTCTGTCGTTGGAAAATTCGCGGTTCCACTCCTCCGTGGATTCCCACATCCCGGGGATATTTGTATTGATATGCTCGGCGAGAAGTTCTTCATTCAGACTCTCGATCCCGAGCCCCGGCCCGTCCGGCACATTGTAAAAGCCGTTTTCCATGATTGGCTTATCTCCGTAAAGGTGAACCATATCTTTCCACCAGGGGATCTCCACTGAATGATATTCTGCTGCAAGCACATTGTGCATTGCTGCTGCCGTATGGATTGCGGCAAGGCATCCGACAGGACTTTCAGCCATATGCACAGCAACTGCAACACCGTTTTCATCCGCCATATCTGCGATTTTTTTCAGTTCCAGCGCACCGCCGCAGGTAAGGATATCCGGATGGATCACAGAAACGCCGCCGCCTTTCACAAGCGGTTCAAAGCTTTCTTTCAGGTAGATATCTTCACCGGTGCAGACAGGGATTGTTGTTGAAGCGCGCAGACGCTGATACTGTTCGGTATACATCCAGGGAGCGAGGTCTTCAACCCAGGCGAGGTTGTATTTTTCCATCCTGCGGCAGAAACGAATACAGCTCTCGAGCTGGACGTGACCGAAATGATCTACCGCCAGTGGTACTTCATACCCAATGATCTCCCTGATTTCTTTTACATATTCTTCCAGGTAATCAAAGCCTTTTTCCGTAATCTGAATGCCTGTATTGGGATGGCTTGTGGTGACGATCTGATAACTTATCTGATGCTTCACCATATCCTGCGTTACAGATCCTCCCTGAACATTCAGAATGTGGCTGGCATACTTCTTCATATCGTCTATGAATCCGAGAGGGGCACAGATTGCTCCGGGAATGTCCATCAGAAGGCCGATGCCGAGATCCATTTTCAGAAAGGTAAATCCCATATCCATTCTGCGCTTCAGAGCAAGCCCCATCGCATGGCCGGATTTATCCTTCCCGTCCACATCGGTATCACAGTAAACACGTATCTTATCTCTGTATTTTCCGCCGAGGAGCTGCCATAAAGGAACACCCCATGCTTTTCCGGCAAGATCCCATAAAGCGATCTCAATTCCGCTCACACCGCCGCCCTGACGGGAAGGACCGCCGAACTGCTTGATTTTATGAAAAATCCGGTCTACATCACAGGGGTTTTCGCCCAGTATTCGGCTTTTCAGCATCAGCGCATATGTCTTGGAGGAAGCATCTCTGACCTCACCGTATCCAATAAGCCCCTGGTTGGTATAAAGCTTTATCAATGTGCAGCGCTTCGGAGCTCCGTCTATATCGCAGAAGCGTATATCCGTAATCCGAAGGCTGGACGGATCAATTCCTTTACTTGGTGCCATAGCTTCTTCTCCTTACTTGTTTCTGTTGTGCTTTTCGTCATTTAGCCTAAATATCAGGCGTAGACTTTAACTCAGTTTATATATTATTACCCCGATCTTAAGGATGTCAATATATTTCCCATTGTGAAATAAATTGGGAAAAGCATTTCATATTACGAAAAATGATTGACACTTTCTGCCTCGATGGTATTATTATTTTTAAGAAATCATAGGATGAGAGGCACAGGATATGTTTGATCTTCATGGAAAAACAGCACTTGTTACCGGATCGAACCGAGGCATCGGGAGGTCAATCCTTCTCGCATTCGCGGAATACGGAGCAGATGTCATTCTGCATTGCCGTAAGCCAAATGATCGTGCAGACCAGGTGCTTGAACAGGCAAAATCTTATGGGGTTGCTTGTCAGGCTGTCTATACGGATCTGTCTGAATCTGACGGGCCGCAAAAGCTTTACGATGGAGTGAAAGCACTGGGTCTGCAGGTGGATATCCTGGTACTCGGGGCATCTGTCGAAATCCGCAATGACTGGACTGCAATTACGGACGAGGAATTTGATCTCCAGGTTAACACCAATCTCCGCGCACCGATGAAGCTGATGCAGCTGTTTATTCCGGAGATGCAGAAAAGGCATTGGGGCAGGGTGATTACTATGGGCAGTGTCCAGCAGGTGAAGCCTATTCCACCGCTGATGGTTTATTCTGCACTGAAAGCGGCACAGTATAACATGGTGCTTTCGCTTGCTCCACAGATTGCACCGGATGGGGTTACCATCAACAATCTTGCTCCCGGGGCGATCCGGACAGATCGCAATGCGGAGGCACTGTCCGACCCGGCTTATGAGGCGCATGTCCGGTCTTTGATTCCTGTCCGTTATATTGGGCAGCCTGATGATATTGCGGCGATAGCCGTCTATCTGGCGAGTGAAGAAAGCAAGTATATGACCGGGGAAAACATCATCATTGCCGGAGGAAAAGACCTTTGAGGACCGTTTATATTGCTTCCCGCGATGAAAAAGGCGGAATTCTGCGGTGTGCCCTTTCCGAGGACGGGCAGCTAAGCCTGCTGGATACAACACCGGTTGACCGCCCGGCTTATCTCTGCAGAGACAAGAACAAACTCTATGTCCTTTTGAGAGAGCCTTTTCAGCTGATGAGCGGGCTCAGCACCTATCAGATCAACCCAGATGGCGCCTTATCTCTTACAGGAGAGCTGAAAAGCACCCACGGGCTTTATACCGCACATCTTTATGCCCGCGAAGGAAAAGTCTGGGTTGCGAATTATATAGACGGAACTGTGGCTTTGCTTCAGATGGAAAGGGATAACACACCCGTTCAGGATAAAGTTATTGCTTTTACAGGCAGCGGACCGGATAAAAAAAGACAGCTGAGTTCCCATCCGCATTGCATTGTGCCAACGCCGGATGGAAAATACCTCTGCGTTAATGATCTCGGGACAGATCGGATCTATGTGATGAGCCCGGAGCTGGAGCTGATTTTTGTCTGCCAGCTTCCCTCCGGCTGCGGGCCGAGGCATCTTGTTTTTTCCCGTGACGGAACAGTTGCCTTCTCTTCCAATGAGATGGGATCTTCAGTTTCTGTTTTACGGTACCTCGACGGCACGTTAAAACATATTTATACAGTCTCCACGCTTCCGGCAGAGTATCAGGGAATCAGTACTGCAGCAGGAATCCTGCTCTCCGAGGGCGGTAATCAGCTTTACGTATCCAACAGAGGGCATGACAGTGTATCTGTTTTTCGTGTTGCCGGCGAAGAGCTGACACTGGAGGGATTCATTCCCTGTTTCGGCATCTCTCCCAGAGAAATTGCCCTCGCAGGAGATTTCCTCCTTTGCGGGAATGAGCGCTCTGACAATATCACTGTTTTTTCCCTGAGAGATGGAATCCCCTCTGCTCCCGTTTGCGATTACCAAGTAAAAATGCCATGGTGTATCATTGCAAATCAGCAATAATATCCCTATCTTCTGCGTTGATTATTCATAAAACGGAGAATTGAAATGATCAGTGCTTTTCCGACAACAAAAGCATACTTTATTGCAGGATTGAGTCTCAGCTTTCTGATTTCTGCAGGCATGATCCATGATGGTAGAAGTTTGCCGGCAGCATTTCTTGGTTTCTTGTTTGGGGTTTCTATTTCCTGGCTTATCTCTTCTCTGATTGCCTTGACAAATCATAGAAAGCTTTTGAACATCCTTTACAGAGAAATGAAACCGAAAGACTTCATTGCAGTCTATTATCCTGTTGCAAAAAACGATAAATTAAGAAAAAACATTCATTTCAGCATGATGTGTTTTTTAAGTAATGCATATTCTGCTGCTGGAGAATATGATATTGCAATGGAAGTTTTGAATTCGATTCAGGTTTTAGACAGCAGGAAGCAACAACAAAGCAAAGCTATCCTGACAGGAAACCGATGTGATATTTATTGTGCGATGGAAAATATCGTTCTCGCGAAAAAAGAGTATTCTGATCTGAAAACAATGGTTAATGCCGGGGAAACGTCTCAGAAATCGATACTTGACCTTTTGAAAGTAAAAATAAACTTGCTAGAAGAAAATGTTTCAGAAGAGGACTGTGAGATTGTTCGTTCAACCCTGAAAGGAAATCTCACCCCCCTTTTCCAGCTGCAACTTCGCTATCTGCTTGCGCAGCTCTATGAGCAACAAGGAGAATATGAATTTGCACAGACTTACTATGAAGAAACTGCAAACGGAAACGAACAGCTTGCAATCGTGAGGAAAGCAAAGATACATTTGAACAAGGGAGTTTAATAAATCTTCACATTTTCAGAAAAGGAGAGCAGAAGATGGATATTTTTGAAAAAATCACAGCAAGCGGAATTTTACCAGTCATCAAAGTGGAGAATATTGATTATGCTGTTCCTCTGGCAGATGCTTTGCGAAACGGTGGTATCAATGCGATTGAAGTGACTGCCAGGAATGAAATTGCTTTCGATGCGATCAAAAAGATAAGGCAGACATTTCCAGATATGGTTATTGGGGCTGGCACGATTATCAACAAGGAATTGGTAGACAAAGCTGTAGACGCCGGAGCAGATTTTTGTGTAGCACCGGGTTTTCATCCTGAAGTCACAGAATATAGCAAGGAAAAGAAGATGCCGTTTGTTCCGGGGTGCTCAACACCATCAGAAATTGAGAACGCTGTTGCATCGGGTTTTTCTGTTATAAAATTCTTCCCTGCGGAAGCAGCCGGCGGAGTCGCAGCGTTAAAGCTTATCAACGGACCATTCCCGAATGTGAAGTTTATTCCGACTGGCGGTCTAACCTACGATAACATTGGCAATTATTTGAAGCTAAAGTGTGTAGCTGCATGTGGCGGCAGTTTTATGGCGAAATCAGATACGATTAAGAATGCTGATTGGAGCACAATTACCAGACAATGTGAAAAGGCGCTAAGAATATCTCGACAGGCAAGAGGTCAGGAGAAACCTCGCTGCAATCAAAGCGAATATGAAGCAATTTCTGCTGCTACAGGGAAAACTGTGGTTGGGTTTGGAGATATGCTGGTATCTTTCTCTCCGGATGGTTACCGCCGGTTTATTCAGGCAGATCACATGAACGTGAATTATACCGGAGCAGAAGCAAATGTTTTAGCATCACTTAGCTGTTTCGGAATGAAAACGGAGTTCGTTACACGCATTCCGAATAATGCAATCAGCATCTGCGCAGTTTCTTTCCTGAAACGCTTCAATATAGGAACTGGTAAAATCGTATATGGCGGAGACAGGATAGGAGTTATTTATACAGAGCGGGGTGCATCACAGAGGCCTTCCAACGTTGTTTATGATCGAAAACATACTGCAATATGTGAAGCAAAGCCGGAAGACTTTAATTGGGACGATATATTCCAAGACGCTGGATGGTTCCATTTTACCGGGATTGCGGCAGGCTTGAGTGACAGTATGTCAGAGTGCTGCCTTGCTGCATGCAAGGCCGCTAAGGCGAAAGGAGTCATTATATCGTGTGATCTGAATTACCGAAAAAAGCTGTGGTCACAAGAAAAAGCAAGATCTGTTATGGAAGAATTAGTCAGTTATGCTGATGTAGTTATAGCAAATGAAGAGGACGCAGACAAAGTTCTTGGAATATCTTCTCCTGATACCGATGTGGAAACAGGAAAGCTGAATGAAAAGGGATATATCAGCGTGGCAAAACAGATTTGCGCAGGATATGGAGTCAAACAGGTAGCCATTACTTTACGGAAAAGTCTCTCTGCATCAGATAATATGTGGAGCGCCATGCTCTACGATGGTCAGAATGCGTATTTTTCAAGAGAGTATAAAATTCATATCGTGAACAGAGTCGGAGGCGGAGATTCCTTTACAGCAGGGCTTATTTACGCACTGGCAAATCATTATCCGCCACAGAGAACAATTGAATTTGCCGCTGCGGCTTCCTGCCTGAAGCACAGCATAGAGGAAGATTTCAATCTTGTTAGTTTAGAAGAGGTTGAAGCGCTTGTGGCAGGAAGCGGATCCGGACGGGTACAAAGATAGAAACAAACAAAAACTGAAATAAATTATTTCGAAAGGAGAAAAAATGAGCGATCAGCTTCAAGACACCTATGAAATTAGACCTTTGTATGAAGCTTGTCCAAAAGAATGGAGAGACAGGATACCGGAGTTAGCAGAACGGTATAAAAAACTTTATACTGCATTGGTCTATGATATTATGGCAGAGCAGTACAATCTCCCGGGGCGCTCGCTAAAACCGGGTATAGGACCTCTCGAAAGAGGAGAACGGAACGGAAAGCTTGCGGGCCCGGCATTTACATCTCGCAGATGTACGACACCGAATACGGATCCGGCGATCCATAATATCCGCCTTGGGCAAATGAAGAGCATGTGCCAGGGGTGCGTTTTTGTTTCAGACGTCCAGGGGAACAGAAATTGCGGCCAGTTCGGAGAGATAACCGCTACAGCAATGAGAGCAGCTGGTTGTGTTGGGGCTGTCATTGATGGATCTACCAGAGATTCAGACTATCTCATTGCAATGGGATTTCCGACTTTTGTTAGATGGTGCAGTCCTGTGGAAGGGCTGACGCGATCCATAATCGTTGACTATATGATTCCCATTTATGTAGATGGGGTGGACGGAATGCTTCGTATTGACCCAGGTGACTGGATGTTTGGAGACGGAGATGGAGTTGTCGTTGTCCCAAAAGAGATTGTTGTTCCTGTGTTGGAAAAAGCAGAGAAGAATTTCAACGATGAAAAATTAAGCCGTCGCGCTATGGCGGAAGGAATGAATCCGTTCGAAGTATATAATAAGTATGGGAGATTTTAAAAAATCAAGAGAAAGAAGCAAGTAGAATACCAAGTTTATTGCCAACCCAAAAATGAATAAAAATATCAAGTTTTCTGGGTTTACATTTCGTCTGATATTTAGTATTATTAAAACAGTTCCATCGCAAATGCGACAGACAAAAAATAATAAAAAAGGAGAAAAAAGAAAATGAAAAAAATCCTTGCAATGATCCTCGCGTTTGTCATGATTTTTGCACTTTCTGCTGCTGCGTGTGCTGATTATGACAAGATTACTTTGAAATTTGGAACGTCTTCCGGAGAAACCAGTCTTACTGCAATTGCATTTAATGAGTGGGGTAAGAGACTCAGTGAGGCTTCCGATGGCGCAGTGAAGGTTGATGTTTATTGCTCTTCTGTCTTAGGGAATAACACAGAGATGACACAGGGAGCACAGCTTGGAACCATCGATTTCGTTGTAATTCAGCCTGCAGGAATTGCGGATATGGGTGCGAAAAAAATGAACCTTTTGTCACTCCCGTATCTGTTTAAAAACTATGACCAGTATTACAACACATTGTTCTCTGAAATCGGAGAGGAACTGCTACAGGACGTAACAGATAACGTTTCCGGACTGATTGGGTTTTCCTACTTGCCAGATGGCGGGCGTGATTACTTTACAAAAGGTAAGGCAATTACGAGCATTGATGATATAAAGGGCATGAAGCTTCGTATCCAGACGTATGCTATTGACAGTGCTACCGCCGAAGCGATTGGTTTTTCCGCAACACCGACAGCATTTTCTGAACTCTATTCTGCTCTCCAGACTGGTGTTGTTGAAGGAGCAGAACAGCCACTTTCCGGTATTGACGGAAATGCTTTCTATGAAGTTTGTGATAACCTTACTCTTGACAACCACACCTACAATATCCCGGTTCTTCTTGTTAGTGAAAAAACCTGGAATAAACTGAATGAAGAAACCCAGACTCTTTTGAAAGAGAAATGGACTGAGACCGTTGAGGAATTTTACAGACCTCAGCATGCTGATTATGAAGCAGGTCTTCTTGAAAAATTCCAGGAGAAGGGGATGTCAGTGCACGAAATTACTGACTATGAAAAATGGGTTGAAGCAGTTAAACCTGTCTGGGCAGAATTTGGCGCAGGTCTGGAAGATTTAATTGCAGAAGTTCAGGCAAAATAAAGATAATTGTTCCTACAGTTTCAGACGGGGGGTACGGTTCCTGTATCCCCCGTCTACAAATAGATGGATTCTGCCAGAATGATAAAAAACTGTGAAAGGGGGAGAGAAATGATTAAAGAGAAATCGTGGTATAAAACCCTTCTGAAAATAGCAGAGACATATAACAAGATTATTACTTTTCTGTGTGTAATACTCTTGACAGCACAGACGATTTCTATCCTTATTATGGTTTTTGGCAGGTATATCTTTAATCATGTTCCAAAGTGGAGCGAACAATTTGCTCTTTTTTGTATGATCTGGTTTGCTATGTTCAGCATAGCATTAGCGGTTCGTGACGATTCCCATGTAAAAATGGAAGTGATTGACAATATTGTTTCAGAGAAAGCATTGCTGTATTTCAAGCTGTTTGGAATGCTCTGTAATACGATATTTGGGTTTGTTATGGTTTTCTGGGGAATGAAGTTGGTTATTCTGACATGGCCTACAAAATTATCCGCTTTCAGAATTTCAACAGGCATTCAATATTTCTCAGCTGTAGCAGGGGGCTTTTTCATCATCACCAACGCTATTGTCTTCTGCATTGAGATGTTTGTAAATTACCATGATACCCATCTTGCTGAAAGGAAGGTGACTTCCTGATGTCTACTGAAACAATTGCCATTACTATTTTAATCGGAGTTTTTCTGGTTCTTTTGTTTTTGAGGGTCAGTGTGGCGGTGGCTATGGGAATTGCTGCCATTTGCACTTATCTTTATTTGCAACTTCCGCTTGAATTGATTGTTCAGTATACGGTTGGAGGGGTAAATAACTTTACCTTTATGGCAGTACCGTTTTTTATTCTCGGCGGAGAATTAATTAACCAGGGAGGCATTGGAGACCGGTTGATCAAACTTGCTGATGAGCTTGTAGGCTGGCTGCATGGCGGTGCTGCCATGGTAAATGTTCTGGCATCTATGTTTTTCGGGGGAATATCCGGCTCTCCTAATGCAGATATCGCTGCTCTTGGCCCGATAGAAATCAAGCTAATGGAAAGCCAAGGCTTTTCAAAAGAATACTCGACGGGATTAACCTGCGCGACAGCAGTCCAGGGAATGCTGATACCACCAAGCCATAACCTTGTGATTTATGCAGTCGCAGCGGGGAATGTTTCAATTGGTGCATTATTTCTGGCTGGGCTGCCAGCGGGTATATTTCTTGGCATCATGTTAGGGATATTCTCGTTTATCTATGCGAAGCGACGGGGCTACGCCTGCGGTCATCAATTTAAGCTGAAAAAGGCATGGAAAGCCTTTTTATCGGCTTTTGGCGGGCTCATGACGATAATTATTATTTTTGCCGGAGTCTCATTTGGTATCATGACCGCAACGGAGTCTGCAGCGGTTGCTGCTTTGTGGAGCTTTATTTGTGCCTTTTTCATTTATCGAGAGATCCCGTTGAAGAAGTATTATAGTATTGCTTCCGCCTCTATTAAGACACTCTCAACCATTATGGTTCTGCTTGCTATAGCAAACGCATTTGGATGGGTTGTTGCGTATCTTCGTATACCAAATAAAATTGCTGGTGCTATTCTAGGCATTACAGACAGTAAAATCCTAATTATTATTTTACTTAACCTTGTAGTTCTTTTCCTCGGATGCATTATGTCTATTAGTTCTATTTTGCTCATTCTGACACCTATCGTTGTTCCTATCCTCCGTGGGATCGATTATAATCTCGTACAATGGGGAATTGTAATGATTTTAAATCTGGGAATAGGATTGCTTACACCTCCCGTAGGTGCCGCTCTATATGTGGGCTCAGCAGTATCCGGGATGGGCGTAGGGAGAACAGCAAAAGCTCTTTTACCATTTTATCTAATGATGGTTCTTACTCTGATTATGCTTGCCTTTGTTCCGGGGCTTACACGGGTTTTTGGAGCGTGGTGAAAAATGAATCTGGAAAAATATGAAAAAATAATGAGTGAAGCGATGGAGAGGAAACCTTTTCCCATCTCTGACATCGAATTATGTACCAGATACGAAAAGGTCTTTACTGCAGCAGTTAACGATGTTTTGCGGGAAGAAGGCCTGATTGCCCAAACACTTCCCAACGATATCCTGCCGTTAAGAGAGGAAATGAAAGTCTGCGGAACAGCTTTTACAGTAACAGGATGCCAGAGCCTTGCCATAAAAAACGAGATGGAAGAGCGAGCTCGAATGCTTGAGTCAATCGAACCAGGGAACATTGTTGTTTGGGATACCGGGAGAGATACAATTTCAGCCCAATGGGGAGAAATGATGACAAAAGTTTCCAAAAAAAGAGGATGCAGAGGTGCTGTTGTTGACGGAGGCGTTCGAGATACAAACAAAGTATTAGCCCAAGATTTTCCGGTTTTCTGCCGGTATCGGAGCTCTAATGGAATGCTCGGACGATTCAGAATAACGGCATGGCAGGTACCGATTATGATTGGAGAAGTTCGGATCTATCCGGGAGATATTGTGTTCGGAGATATCGATGGAGTTATCATAATCCCAAGGAAACTGGCATATGATGTTTTGCTTCGAGCGGAAACAATTCGAGACAGTGAGATAGGAATTTCCGAAATGATAGACTCTGGAATGTCGCCTTCTCAGGTTGTGGAAGGCGGAGGGTATTTTTAACATGCTAAACAGGAAAGGAAGAAATGATATATGAGAAGCCTAAAAGGTTTGACAATCGTAATGATGGGAGCGACGGGAGGAATGGGCACAGCTACTGCGCTTCAACTCGCTTCCCCGGGCGTTAATATCGCATTTTGTTCTTCTAATGAAGAGAGAGTATGTGTGCTAAAGAAAAGACTTGCCGATACAGGAGCAACTGTTTTTGGAGCGGTCGTTGATGTTACAGACTGTGAACAGATCAATCTTTTCATGAATTCCGTCTCTGAAAGGTTTGGACATGTTGATGTGCTGATCAATTTTGCAGGCCTTTCCATTACAGCAAAACTAAACGATTTCACAGAGGATCAGTTTCATACTGTGATGGACGTCAATGTAAAGGGAATGGTGTTTTCAACAAAAGCTTTTGCCTCCCATGTTGATCCTGAAAGAGGGGCACTTGTCATCAATATAGGATCTATGGCAGCAAAGAGAGCAAATCAGAATGCGCCACATTACAGCGCTGCAAAGGCGGCAGTGAATATGTTTACCGACGGATTTGCGCAACAGATGAAATCTCAAAATATTCGGTTCACAGTTCTGAATCCCGGACCGACAGACACCACATTCTTTGAAGGAAGAATTCCGCCGGAAAAGAGAACCGATTTTATGAAAGCCACCGATATTGCAGAAGTGATCGAATTCGTCATTACCAGAGATTCCAATATCAATTTCCATGATATTTCTTTTGACAGCTTTGCTTTCTTCAAGCGATAGAAGAGAAGTGGAGTAATAATTATGATATATCGTGAAGGCGAGACGGAAGGATACCTCCAGCTGAAAAAAATGGCGCTTTCTTTTGTTGAACAAATGAAAGTCGGGGAAGAGCCAGGAGCATATAAAAAAGAAGCATGTGAAACAACCCCAAGCACTTATGGGGCATATCATGCGGCAATTATTCTTTCTTTGTTTAATGAGTTAGGAAAAAAAGATGGCCAATATCTTGATCTGTGGGCTCAGAGAATAAACAAATTGCAATGTGCTAATGGCTATTTCTCAAACCGAATTGAGGATAAAAACAGAGAACGGGGAATTAATGAGCTCGATTCGGTTTGGCATTTTACTCGCGGGATGCTCTGGACACTGTATGTTCTCGGCAGGAAGCCGGAAAAAGAACTGCTTTTTCTTGACCGGTTTCTAAACAAAGAGACGATGTACCGTTATGTAAAGGCATATGATTGGAGCAATTCATGGGCGGCGGGGAATCAGATCTGCGCATTAAGCACAGCTATGTTTGCATTGAGGGATTTTTACCAGGTGCCATATGTGGATGATGTTTTGGAATATGGTATGTTCCCTGCGCTTGAGGAGTTGCTGGATGATAAGACGGGATATTGGGGATGCCAGCTTGGTGCAGATTTGAGGAATGGACAATTTGGGACGATTCACGTTCTCCCAACATACTTTATGCAGGGATGGGAATACAGATTCCCTGAACAAAGTGTCGACTCTACGTTGGCTTGTCAGAATCCGGACGGATCATTTTGGCCGTGCGGGTCAGACTGTCCGGATTTTGATGGTGCTTATATGCTATATAACCTTAGTCTTCTTACGGATTACAGAAAGGAGGATATGGTAAAGGCGGCGCAGTCCTATCTGCAGCATGCGAAAATGCATTTTTCAGATGATGGAGTGGGGTTTACAATTCACAGGAAAGACAGCTTACCTACTCAATGGAAATCGCGTCCACATTTCATATGGAAAGATGGAGACGAAAAAGCCCGAGAAGAGATCCGGGATGAAGATCCCTCCAGAGATAAAATCATGCTGGGAAGCTGGTTTTATCCACAGTCCATTGCTTTGATTTCTGGAATGCTGGGAAATACGGGGTTTGAAGGACCTTGGAGACTGACACGAGGATGTCTTCATGAGTGCAATGTAGATGAAGAGCCTTGCTTCTGAAATGATAATACGTTACAATATGAGCTGCCTTTCCCGGCAGCTTATTCTTTATTTACGGAGAAATTCTGACATGGAGGAAATTGCACAAAAAACAAAGCTCCTCTTAAAAGATATGGAGCAGAATATTCGAAGGCTGATTTTTTCTTATATGATTATTGGCCGCTTTCCAAACGACTGGTCGTTTGAAGCGTATAACGATTACCTTGCAGCCCGTAGCGTTACTCTCCGCTGTTTTATTTTCTGGTTGGATAAAATGGATGCAGACGTCTTAAACCGCAGACAGATTTCAACTATGATTGAAGAGAAATATCCCTATGTGTGCGCGAGAGTATATGATACTTTCATAGTATGTCTCAGTTTTGATAGAGCAGACCGGCCGGAAATAAGATCCGACGGAATAAAGGAAATTATCCTGAGTGAAACCGCATATCCATTTATACAGTGTTTTGAAAGTGAGCCGCTAACGGATTTGTGGCAAATGGTCAGCACCTATCATGCATTATGTGCAACAGCCGAAAAAACAACCGTTCCAGATCGAGGCGGACGAACTATTCGCCTGTACGCACTGGAACGGGAAGTGTTGGATGATACGATTGAATATGAAAGTGATAGTATCAGAGCTGCCCTGGAAGAAATTGCACGATTGATCGATAGAATTAACCGACATGATTGGATTAAAGATCAGAGCTATTTCTGCTTTCTGTGGCGATACATTGACAGGGGGATCTTTCAGAGATGCGGAAAGCGGGCATCTATCGAGGAGAAGAATTCAATCGATCAAGAACTGCAATCTGCGGAAGGCCTGGATGATGCGGTCAATATTTTATGTGGTTTTATTGAAGCAGACGCCCGGGCAGTTGGCCTGTTGAACAGCAATAACAAATCCAGCAGTTATCATCGGATCATTGAAATGGCAAAGCAGTATATTATCGAAAACTGTGCTGGAGATGTTTCCCTGGAAAGAGTGGCAAGGGAAGTCGGTTTTTCCAGCTTTTACCTGAGTAAACTATTCAAAAAAGAAGAAGGGGTAAATTATAAAGATTATGTAATATCTGTTCGCATGGAAAAGGCTAAACAACTGATTCTGGAGGGAAGATTGAACGTCAGCGAAGTAGCAGTTGCGGTCGGGTATAATAACAATACCTATTTTGGGAAAGCCTTTAAAAACTATTTTAATGTCACGGCAAAGGACATGAGACTTTACAGGAGAAGCAGAGAATAGAGTACAATTCTAACCGTTCTCAACCGTCTCAAGAATACCTTTCAGGTACCCGATCGCATAGAGACGACCCAGGGCATCATAACCTTGATTTACCATTGTCTCGCCAACAAGTGTAGGTACATGGTCAACACGAATGGGGACATCAATACCGCAATTTGAATACAGCTTCATAATCTTAGGCATATCCAGATCACCATTATCATGAAAGGTCTCATGGAAATCTGTTTTTGTGCCGGTAACGTTCCTGAAATGAATAAACATTATTTTGTCAGCCAATGCCGGAATGACTTTATAAAGATCTTCACCCATAATGTAGTAACAAGCCTGGCAGAAGGTTACGCCGAGATAGGGGCTTTCTACGATATCCCGGACAGCATGTCGTATATTATTATATGAAATCATAATATGCGAAACATCTCCAAGCTTCTGCAAAGGAGGATCATCGGGATGCAGAGCGAGTCTTATCCCATATTTTTCTGCTTCCGGAATCACAGCTTTGATGAAATAAGTATAATTGGTCCACAATTCTTCTGAGGAGATAGACGCAGTGATAGGCTGGTACTCATCCAATTTGAACCCGGTAACCCTTGCGCCACCACGCTCCAGAATGTTATTTCTTGTTCTTGTCCATCCCACATAAGCCATCCAGTTAAAACAGATTGTACGGATATCCAGCTCGTCCATAATGGGAAACATCTTCAAGACCTTTTCGATGCATTCATCACGCATGCTGTCACCGGCTTTGATATGATCGTGGAGTGAGTTGGGCATGGGTTCTATAATAATAGGTTTTATTCCATAATCGACAAAACGTTTGTGAACGGGCAGCCAATCTGACCGACAAGAAGGATCAAAGCCGGGATCCTCTGGAAGCCGGATCACACCATGCCTTACACCGAGCTGGCGGCCTATCTCCCATGTAGAATCGGGGGTTGAGCGATAATAGTCTGTAAGTATCATTGTATTATACTCCTGCATGAGCCTGGAATCCGCCATCAACGGCAACAGTTTGGCCAGTAACGTATGCTGACAGACGATCGTCAAGCAGCCAGTCAATTGTACCCAGTAAATCCTCAGGATTTCCAAATCGACCGGATGGCGTTTGCCTGATTACGCTCTTCCCACGTTCTGTTAGACCGATTTCCGGACTTCCAAGGATTTTGATACTACGGTCATTAATAAAAAAACCTGGCGCGACTGCATTGACACGGATCCCCGCATTTGCGAAATAAACGGCTAAAAACTCGGTTAAGTTTACAATACCTGCTTTAGCTATTGCATAAGCAGGGACTCTGGTGAGGGGCCTGTAAGAATTCATAGATGCGAAGTTAATTACAGCTCCAGCATTTTCCGCAGCCATCTGTTTGCCGAAAACACGCATGGGAACGACAGTCCCAATAGTATTCGTCCGCACAACGCTTTCAAAAATATCCATGTCAAGATCAAAAAAGCCTCGCATTTCTTCGGGCTTTTCGTCGCTTAATTCCAAGGGGTCAAAATAATAGTTTGTCGTAATAGCTTTGTTGTTATTCCCGCCAGCACCATTAATCAGGAATCTGCAGGATCCCCATTCTTCCTTCACTTCATCGGCGACTTTTTGTAAGGACTTCTCATCACAAACATCGGCGGTTTTGATCATACATGTTCCATTAACAGCATGAATCGAATCGGCTGTTTTTTTTAGTTTTTCAAAAGTTCTGCCAATAAGAACAACGTAACAGCCTCTTTCTGCCAGGTGTTTTGCGATGACAGAGCAAAGCTTCCCTCCGGCTCCGGTTACTACAGCGACCTTTCTTTCAAAATAAATATCACCCATCGTTTAGTCCTCCCTTATTATTCGATCAATCGATTTGCATTTTCATAGCATATTGCGCGGACAAGTTCGCATAGAATCTCAAAATCGTTCGGAAACTCACCAAGCTCAGATTTTTGGCCAATCCAGCCACATAGCATCCGTCTGAAATAATCATGCCTTGATAGAGAAAAAAGGCTTCTGGAATCAGTAGTCATCCCGACAAAGGTACCTAAAACGCTGTAGGAACTAAAAATATCCAGCATTTCACGCATGCCCTGCAGATGATCACACCACCACCAGGCAGGTCCTTGCATAACACCGCGGAAGGAACCGCTTAAAACGGAAAACATAGCATTATCTGAAGGATTTAATGTATAAAGGATTATACGAGGTAATCCTTCGCGCCCTAGTTCGATATCGTCTAACATCTGCACAAGAGATTCAATGTTGACTGAATTACCGATACAAGCAAAGCCGCCGGCTCCTCCAGCTGCATTGCGCAATTTTGTGCTGGTATATCGTTGTGCGCCAATATGCAGTTGCATAGTCCAGTTTCTTTGAGCATATTGCCCGGCAAGAAATCTTAAGAGTGCTGAAGATAGTTGAATTTTATCAGATACGCTTAAGACTTCATCTGAAAGCATTCTTTTGAATCGTTCATCACTCCTGCCATCGTCTTTTTGATATCTGAAACCATTATCCAAAGCGTGATCGCTGAATCTGCAATTTGCCTCCTGGAATGCATTTAAGCGATGGATTACTGCAGATTGGAAAGACTCTAAATCATTTATCTCTATTCCGGTTAATGCAGAAAGCTTTTTTATAAAACTTGGAGATGGTGTAATGAGATCATCCCCACGAAGAGAAGGTGCCAAACTTTGTATCGAGAAAAAAGCAGAAAGATTATCGAGGATAGAAGCACAAGGTGCAGCGTATTTTATCGAAAACCGATTATAAATCCTAAGGCTGGAGAAAGCTTTTGTCTGAAGCATTTCATTTGCTTCAGACCAAATTAATTCGGAATTGTTTTTGCAAATTGGAGTTTGAATTTTAAATATTTTTTTTAATTCCAATCTGGACCAATCGTAAAGAGGATTTCCAATAAGCTTGGGATAGATTTCACACCAAGCATTAAACTTTTCTCTGTCGGATGCATTTCCGGTAATGAGGTTTTCATCAATACCGCAAATACGCATAGCTCTATGCTTATAAGGATCGTTTAACAGCCATGCTTCTGAAATGTTCTTATACATCCTGTCTTCAGCGAGATCTTTCACTGACAAATGGTTGTGGTAGTCAATTAAAGGTAAGTCAGCTGCAATGGTATAATACAGACGTTCTGCCATAGAGGTAGATAGTAAGAATTGATTATACATTTTGCTACCTCCGCGATGATATAAGATACGATTATTCTATCTTAAAACTGCTTTTTTTCAATGTATGATAGTTGTAGAAAATAGTGTTTTTTTGTCTAATGAAGTAACTATAAAGCAGTCATGTTTTTATTCAAATGCTTTTCTACGGCTGATTTCTGCCGCTGCGATTTTTCCGGATTTAATCACTTTTTCCCGGTATTCCGGGCTGTCTTTCAGATCAGAATACAAGACGCCGAGAGAAGCAATGTTTTTTTCACCATCCATGACTTTAAAAGCGTAAGACTGATGCTTATCTGCCGGGACTGAACAGTGGGAGTATCCACGCATACGGATTTTTTTCAGTTCCGCTTCAAGATCCGGCGTCATGACGTCCTTTTTCGATTCGTCAGCCCTTTTTGCAAGAGTATAGTGAAAGGTTTCAGCGTCCATGAAAGCCATCAACAACCTTCCGGTTGCTGTAGTTTCCAAATCCCCTTGAATCATGGAGCCGTCGCTCATCGGAAGAATATTATCAGGATCAATATGGAGAATGATATATTTTCTGCCGTTGCAAACAACAGATAGAAAGACTGCTGTATCAAGTTGGTTATGAAGCCACTTCAAGATGGGGTAGGAAAGTTTTGAAAGAGAATTATAATAGCTTCCATATCGAGAGAGCATGTAAGACCATGGACCAAGGCGATATCCCTCTTTTCTCGATACCCGCTCAACATACAGTTCCTCACACATTGTATCTACGATATGGGAACAGGTAGATTTATTAAGGTTTGTTTTTTCGGCGAGTTCAGCAAGAGAGATGGGAGTTTCTCCGGAATTTGACAGGATTGTGAGGATATCCATGGCTTTTTTTACGGATTTGATCATAAAACACACAACTTTTCCAATAGAATTATTTCATAATTTGAAATATACATCAACATAGTATTTCCGTCAATGAATTGCAGAGATTTCATTATTGGTTATTATAAACAAAAAACAGTACCTACTTTTGTGCAAAGTGCTGAAACAGATCTCATAATAAAGCAGAATTCTCAAATAGTAATGTAAATTATTTACCATAGAAATAATTTCATGATAAGAAATTTATTGACTTTTCAGTGTTGTAGAAGCATTATAATATAGGATTGATAGAATGTCTGTTTGGTTTTATCGTGCATAAAGCACGCTAAAATAATACCCGAAAACCGGGAAATAAAAGAAAAGGAGCAAAAAAATGAAAAAACTCATCGCATTCGCACTTGTCCTGACGCTTATTTTGTCACTGGGTATAACCAGCGCATTTGCAAAGTCTGACTCTGTTGTACTTCGTTTCGCATTTTCTGAAGCACCAGAATCACAGACGGCAAAAATCATGGCAACCGTAAAAGAAAACGTTGAAGCAAGGACGGAAGGCCGTGTTATTATTGAGCCTCACTGGGCAAATGAGCTTGGCTCTATTGCTGACGCCATTGAGCAGATTACACTTGGTGGAAATATTGTTTCTTCTACCTCTGCTTCTTCCTGGGCACCGTATGGCTGTGATGATATGACAGCAATGGACTCCATGTTTGCTTTCTCGTCCACGGATGAAATTGCGAGATTTAATGAATCCGATATGTGGAAGGCAATGGTTAAAGAGATGGAGGAAAAGGGCAATATTCACATGATCTGCATGAACTGGGCAGCTGCTCCGCGTGTAATCATTGCCAACAAGCCGATCAACTCTGTGGAAGACCTGAAGGGCTTCCTGGTTCGTGTTCCGACCAACACCTATGCAGCATGGTTCTCTGCACTTGGCGCAGCACCGGTTTCCGGAATCCCGTTTGCGGAAGTGTACACCAATATTGAATCCGGTGTTATTGAAGGCGCAGAAGCACCGTTTGCAACCCTTTCTGACTACTCTGTATACGAAGTTGCAAAATATGCATTTACTTCAAACCACACCTATGCTGCAGCTTGCTTTGGTACTTCTACAGCGATCTGGAACCTGCTTTCTCCGGAGGATCAGGCAGTTGTAACAGAGGAGCTCACTGCCGGCGGTAAAGAGTTTACTGCTATGTGCGCAGCATCCAACGAAGAGTATATGAAGGCATTTGAAGAAGCCGGAGTTACCATTGTAGTTCCTTCTGAGGCAGATAAAGAAGCCTTTGCAGCAGCTGCTGCTGAAGCAGCAGTTACACTCGGTCTCCGTGAAGGAGTTATGGACGAGATTAAAGCTGCAGCTAACTAATTAACACCATATTATCCTATGAAGGGGAAGGGGAATACCCCTTCCCCTTTTAAAAAACAATTTATAGCTATCTACCTTGATTAGATGTCGGAAAGGAGTGAAACAGTGAATAAAGTCTTAAAAGGACTAAAATGGTTCATTCTGCATATAGAAGAAGTTATCGCATGCATTGCGCTGAGCATTATGCTCTGTGTTATCTTTTTCAACGTTATCATGCGATATATTTTCAGAAATCCGCTTAACTGGTCAGACGAACTATCAATGATTTGTCTTGCCTATGTTACATTTGTGGGTGGGGCAGCAGCGTATAAGAAAAACCTTCATTTCGGCATTGATATTATTCTTGATAAATTGCCAGAGAAAGCCAGAATGGGAATCCGAATTATAACGAATTTTGTTTTTATCATTTTGTTCGGATATACGTGTTATCTTGGATGGGTACTTACGAAAGGTGCTGTTAAGAAGTTCAATTATTCCGGCTGGTCTTATAAGATTATGGATTTTGCACTTCCTCTTGGTTTCCTTAGTATGTGTATTTATGCTGTTCGCTTTTTCATTATGGCATTTACAGATCCCAAAGCATATAAACATCGTTATGAACAAACATATGAAGAAGAAAATGTGGATAATGAGTTAATCAAAACCAGTGAAGAGATGTTTCGAAAAGCGGAAGCAATCGATGCAGATGAAGGAGAAAGGAGGAATGAGAAGTAATGTCGGGTATGACAGTTTGGCCATTAATTGTGGTAATGATTCTCTTCTTTCTTGGGATTCCATGCTCTTTTGCAATGATGATAGTGTGCATTCCTTATTTCCTTTCTGACCCGTATATTTCTGCAACAGTAATTGCACAGAAACTTATAGCGCAGTGTGAGTCCCAGTCATTATTGGCAATTCCGTTTTTTATTACAGCAGGCTCTATTATGAACTATTCCGGAATCTCGGAGAAACTTCTGGAATTTGCTGACGGGCTTGTCGGTCACCTGACAGGAGGCTTGGGCCATGTAAATGTTCTGCTATCGACACTGATGGGTGGAATATCCGGATCCGGGGCTGCTGACTGTGCGATGGAGTGTAAGGTTCTTGTCCCTGAAATGTTGAAATATGGGTATTCAAAGCCGTATTCTGCAGCAGTAACTGCCTCTACTGCCTGTATTACGCCTATTATTCCGCCTGGAATTAATCTGGTTTTATTTGCCTGTTTATGTGAATGCTCTGTCGGGCGTTTGTTAGCTGCCGGATATTTACCTGGCTTGCTTTTGTGCCTTGGGATGATGCTTGTAAACCATATAATATCCAAGAAGCGTGGATATAAAGGGCACAGAAAAAACATGATGTCGGCGAAAGATCTCGGTAAGCTGTTTTTGAAATCTCTATGGGCTCTTTTTCTTCCCTTTGGCCTTATAATGGCGCTTCGTTTGGGAGTATGTACTGCTACGGAGGGCGGAGTATTAATGGCTTTTTATTCTCTTTTTGTAGGAAAGTTCGTCTACAAAAAGCTTGAATTAAAAAAAATTCCGCAAATGCTTCAAGATGCAGTCAATTCCACAGCGCCTGTTATGATGGTGCTATGTGCAGCAAATCTTTTCAGTTATTATATGAGCTGGGAAACGATTCCTGCAAAGCTGACGAAATTTCTCATTGCAGCGACGGGAAACAAATATGTGTTTTTGCTGTTTTGTAATATCTTGTTCCTGGTGATTGGCTGCTTCATGGACGCAATGGCTGCTATGATTGTCATTGCACCATTGCTGGCACCGGTTGTTAAAGCGTTGGGGATAAACATAGTTCATTTCGGCTTGATGATGTGTCTGAATGTTGGACTGGCTGCAATAACGCCACCATTCGGGACATATATTTTCCTCGTTTCAGGATTGCTGAAGATGAAAACGGCAGATATGATAAAAGAAATATGGCCATTTATAGGAATAGCAATCGTTGTTCTTCTCCTGGTTACTTATGTTCCATGGTTTTCCCTTGCGATACCAAACCTGATGTATGGAGCATAACATTGAAGGTAAGAACGCTTGGAAAAGATTTTTTGTGATCTTGAAAAAGAGGTCGATAATGAATTCCGGGAAAAAGGGACATTCTTTCTGGAGCGGGAGTATATTCTTTCGCTGCAGGAGGAGTTGAATGTTTTCCCACGAATAATAAACGATCTTCTTACTGCTTCAGACAGGATCAGAAAAGACAAGGAAGCAGCACGATATGCGTTGCTTGTCTATAGAGCGATGAAAGACAGGGAAGCTTTCAAAAAGAATCTGCCCCTGGTGGATTTCCCTGAAGATCATCCCTTTTTACCGCTTTTTTGCCTGCTGCCGAGCATCAGACCGACGTTTCGTTTCTTAAAAGAAAAAAGTGTTCCGCAGGATATAATAGCGAAGACATTAAGCCAATACGAAACCTGTGTGTTTCTCTATTCTGAGAGGTATAATCGCTTAGGCCTTAATAAACGCTATTTTGACTGGCTGCAGTATTATGTGGATTGTGAAATCCTCGATATCGACAGACTTCGTTTTGAAATGAAGCGGTTGTATGACCCTGTTTCGCTTGTTGAAGATCGAAGAACAGAAACCCGATTTCTGCTGTATCATGATCCGCAGAATCTTCCTGATCATGAAAGCAAATGCGGAATTGAAGGGAGACCTGTTTCAGCAGATGGCCAGATTGGCAGTGAAACAGAACATTACCCGGAAGACAGATATCGGATATTAATTCGTCCGGGAGACCAATGCCTCGGTGTGCATATTCCGGAAGAAGGAGAATTTTCAGAATCAGCTTGCGAAGAAAGCTATAAAAGAGCAAAAAGTGTGTTTGCTTCCTGCTTCCCGGAATTTGATTATAAGGGATTTCATTGCGAGTCCTGGATGATGGCGCCTCAACTGAAACAGTACCTGAAGCCGGGATCAAATATACTCTCGTTTTCCGGAAAGTTTTTGAAATATCCGATCCCGTCAGAAGGGAAAGATGTTTTGAATTTTGTTTTTCTGCTGAAGTTTACTTCCTATGATGATTTACCCGAAGATACTTCTCTTCAAAGGAACTTAAAGAGATTATATCAGTCCGGCGGGAAGCTGTATGAATATGGGGGATTGAGATATATTGCCGGATAATAAAATTTAGAGGTCGGATGTCTGAGATCCGGCCTCAATCTTTTTGGGCTTCTTCTATTTGTTTTTGTTCGATGCCCTTAAAAATCCGCACGAACATCTTCGTTTTTATTAATGCTATCGTAGAAAAGCCAACGGACATCCAGAAAAAAATTCCGGTGTAAATTGTATATTTGTTCAGAAGAGTAAGCCAAACTGCAACGGCTGTAATCGCTATCATCAGGATTGCACGAGGAAACTGTGCAATTGCCATCAGAGCAGCATTCTTTATCGTCGTGTGGAATTTTGTGCTGAATCTGGACAGATATGGGAAAACAAACTGAAGAGTGAGGACAAACAGAAGGACAACAGTTCCTGTTGCAACAAACAATGCTGTTCGAAGTGTCTGTGCTTCCATGCTGGCGATGATTCGGACATCAAGCAATAAAATGCTTCCGAAAAGCAAAGCCAGAACCCAGATTTCAAACCCCTGAAGCAGATTCTGTTTGAAAGAATGGAAATAGCTTTTGAGCACAGAGATTTCTTCATTCTTCTCGTCCTGAATGATTTTCAGCGCTACGTAATACATGGAAGTCCAGGCGACACCTATCGTAATAACCGGCAAACAGGTGACTAAAAAGAGGATATTCAGGATCATAATATCTGCAAATCTGGTTAAAAATGCATGGAGCATGCTATCCGAATTGTATTTCACAGTATCACACTCATCCTCAGTTCTATAATTCGGGGAACTTCCTTAACAGTTTAACACAAAAAAGAAGAGGATAAAACAGAAAAATCGCTATAATAAAAACGGGAGGGGCATTTTGTGCTCCTCCCGCTCGTTACATAGGAAAGCTTTACTTGATGGACGCCATGTAGTCGTCGATATTTGCCTGCCAGTTTGTAATAGCTTCTTCCGGAGTGATGTTGCCGTAGACAAGATCCTTCAGAACAGTCACGAGGTAGGTCGAGAATGTGCCAAAGTTGACGTTGTCATACCATACGTTTGTGGTGTTGCAGAAACCATCGGGAAGCGTCTCAAGAACCTGCATCGGGGCATTGGCCTTGTCACCCATTTTCTCTTTCAGGAGTTCCATGCCATAACCGCAGTTTGGAATTCCGCCTGTTGCCAGGGTCCATTCAACAGCCTTTTCATTCGTAGTGACGAATTTGATGAACTCCCAGGCCCAGTCTTTGTGTTCACTGGTGTTGCAAATCGTCATGTTGTAGCTGCCGAAATAGGTGGATTGTGCACCGGCCGAATCGCCTTCTTCAATGACCGGCAGAGGAATGAATGCAAAGTGGTCATCAATACCGGCTGCGACAGCTTTCCGATACTGGTCATAAGCGAGTGTTCTCCAGCGAATAGCAGTGTCATTGTCAGGATTCAGGTCCATATTCACATTGACGCCTTCTCTGACGTTCGGTGCACAGCATTCTGCCAGCTTCTGAATCTTGGTAAAGATGTCGAGCATCTTCTCGCCCGTAACATCAATTGTTGATTCCTCTGCTGTCTTGCCGTATGTGATAGGTGCGGCACCGTATGCCATTGCGAGCTGATAATAGTTCTGGAAAATATTCTGGTTGTGCGTGTAGCAGAGCTGCACACCGTAGGTCTGCTTGCCGGTTACAGGATCTGTTCCCGTGCATTTCTCCGCGATTGCAATCAGGTCATCCCAGGTCCAGGAGGCATCGGGAACTTCCACACCGTAATGGGAAAGAATATCGGTGTCGATATAAGCGATGGACGGCTCAATTACGTACTGGATGCCGGCAACCATTGTCTTGTCCAGTTCCCCAAAGCGCTTGTTTTCTGTTGCGAAGATCTTGCTTGCATAGTCGGGATCTGCTGCGAGATAGTCATCAAGAGGCTCACAGAGTTCGGTAAGAGTTGCACCATGCAGAATGATGTCAACACCGCCGGAGAGAACTGCAGTCTGGATAGAAGTCAGCCAGCTGTCCCACGGGCAGGTTTCAACAACGATTTCCACATTCGGATGGAGCTCGTTCCAGTAGCCAATCAGCTCATTGTAGCCGGGCATTTCCACACCGGAAACGAGATCTGTTACACCGTTCGGGCCGACGTCAACAAAGTTTGCCGTGCCGTAAAGGTGCAACGTTACTTTTTCGTCTTCGGAAAGGGCAAAAGCAGAGCTGCCTATGCACATTACGAAGAGCATTGCGAGGACGAGGGTCAGTGCAAGTGTTTTCTTCATAGTCTTTACTCCTTTTTTGAAATATTTATTTGTCACGCTTTTGCGTGAAAAATACAGGTTTATTGTTTGATGCCTGATACAGCAATACTTGCGACGATATGCTTCTGGAGGATAAGATACAGGATCGTAAGAGGAATAGCACTCATTACTGATACTGCCATTCTCGGACCGTAATAGAAGCTCTCCTGCTGGGCATTAAACATTGCGACGCCGACAGATATCATCTGCTTTGAATAATCTTTGATTACGACGAGAGGCCAGAGATAAGCATTCCAGTTGGAGATGATCTGCAGAATTGCCAGTGTAGACATGATCGGCTTTGACAGAGGGACAATAACGCTCCAGAATACTCTCCATTCACTTCCTCCGTCGATATAGACGGATTCTGCCAGAGAATCGGGAATGGAACTGATATAAGAGCGGGCGAAAAAGGTTCCGTAGACATAGGCAAACTGTCCCAGAATCAGCGGCCACCAGGTGTTGAGCAGTTTCCAGTTTCGATACTGCAGGTAAAGAGGAACCAGCCTTGATTCAAAAGGAACCATCATTACTGCCAGCATGAAAATGAACCAGAATTTCTTGCCGACGAATTTCAGCTTTGCGAAAGCAAAACCGCACATCATGGAGAACAAAACTGCCAGTGATGTGTTGATTGCGACGATGATGACAGTATTTTTAAAATACTGCATGAGATCGATCATCTTAAAAGACGCAGTGTAATTAAACATGGTCGGTTTATGCGGCCAAAGGGAGAAAGGAGGAAGAGAAGTGGTTGCGGCTCTATCGAAGGACATGACAATCGACCAGAGCAACGGGGTAATGACAATCAGAAAAATAATCAGTAATACAAGCGCGGTAATCGCTTTTTTTATTTTTGCTCTCTTCATGTTCTACACCTCATCGCTCAGGAAACCGGTCATTTTTACATTGATCATGGTAAATGCAAAAACGAGAACGAAAAGGATCATTGCTCCGGCGGAGGAAATTCCGTAGTTGGGAGTTTCAAAACTATACTGGAAAATATACATCAGTATTGTCTGCAGGCTTCCTCCGGCACCTCCAGATGTGTTGCTGCCGCTGATGATATAAATATCGGTGAATCGGGCCAGACCGTTGATCATACCGGTAACGAACAGAAGTGAAAAACACGCTTTCATGTTAGGGATCGTAATGTGAAGCATTTTCTGAAAAGAGGATGCTCCATCAAGTGCTGCGGCTTCATAGAGATCTGTAGGAATAGCCTGAAGGCTTGCAAGGTTTATCAGCATGGAATAGCCTGCGTTCATCCAAACCCACAAGATGGTTGCCCCGAACTTTGCGTATTTCGGATTTGACAGCCATCCGATTGTAACCGGATGCCCAATGAGCTTGCCTAAAAAACTGTTCAGCAATCCGCCGTTGCCCATCAGCACGACCTGGAAAATCAGATAGACGCTGACACCTGTAATGATGTTGGGAAGATAGAATCCGACCCGGAAGAACTCTTGCGTCCTTCCTCTGCCAAGGCTGTTGATCAAAACGGCAAGGATAAACCCGACGGGTATCGTCAGCAGGCCCAGAACCGCCAGAATGATCGTATTGGATATTGCTCTCCAAAATGCCTTTTGAGAAAACAGCATTTTATAATTAGCGAGACCGACAAACTCTTCTCCGTAACCGACCAAGCCGACCTTATATGTGCTGTATTTGATGGTGGTTAACATCGGGATATATACCAGAACAAACAGCGTAATAAGGCTGATGATAATAAACGAATACGCAACAAGCTGGTTTCGTACAATTCGTTTTGTTATCTTTGGCCGCTTCATCTTTTCACCTCCGCTTCAAATATTATGCCAGTGGCTGCGCCTGCTTAAAAATCTGACTGTCCGTCCATCCGGCTTCTGCATAGTTACCATGCACAAAGTATACTTTACGCAATAAAGTTGCTGTTTCTGTTTGTATTTCGTTTTTTGCAGTTCCCGCCCAGGGAGAATGATATGCACCGCAAAGAACTGCTGCCGTTATGACCTGTGTCATCTTTTCGGATAATGTATGCCACGTTGTTACCAGAATACCCAGTAAATTATTGTCACGAATTGTGTCTGCAAAAGCTTTACAATTCTCCGAACGATACCAGGGAGTGCCGAGAACATCAAAACCCTGATCCCTTAGATAAAGGCTGGTTTTTACCGGAGGCTGAAAAACATCATAGTGCCAGTCTGCAATGATGGTATCTTTAGGAATGCATTCTGCCATTTTTCTTGCATTTTCCGGTGTATCACACCCGCAGAAGTATGGCTTTTCAACACCGCATGCTTCCGGATTCAGCAGCATGTCTCCCCAGATGATCGGTCTCTTGCCTTCCGATTTCACTTCCTCCAGAAGGTTATGCAGATATTGCCGCATTTTAGCCTGGTTTTCATCCCCGGATTCATACGAATATACTTCATCACAGCCCAGATGCATATACTCGGAATGAGGGAAGAGTTCATACAATTCTCCCCGAATATTCTTCAGAAGAGCATGTGTCTCGGAGCTCTCTATATTCCAGGACCAACCGTCTGCAGCGAACAGGGTTGCCAGTCGGGGATTCTGATCCAGCACAACATGTTTTCCACCGCTGACCCTGCATCCCGAAGCATGACCGAGATGATTGAACATAGGAATTGCATGCATACCCATGTTTTCAATTTCCCGGATCAAAACTTTCAGCTGGTCTTTTGAGAATGCATTTTCCCATGCGAGTTCTTTCAGGCAATCATATTTCAGCATTCCCCAGAATTCAAGGATAACGTGTGTATACTGCATAACGCCTGCCAGCCGGACAAACTTGCGGATAAAAGAAGTGGAGGTTTCCGGGAAGACACAAAAATGAATCATTCGCGTTCCGATCGTATAATGGCTGGACAGGCTGCATACCGCAATACGGAAACGCTCTTGCCCTTCTGTCAGAGAAACCGCCTCGATCCGCAGCATCAGCGTCATTAATCCCCGAACAAGGCTCTCATAGTTTTCAGCAAAAATTCCGATTCCCGATTCTGTAACTTCAATTGCGTATTCCTGTCCTTTTTGCAGAACGGGATATTCTGCTTTCCCTGTTTTGAATCCGAAACAGTCCGGTTCGCTCTCTGAAACTGTCAAAAAGCCTGCGTGAAAGCAAAACCCGTTCCATAGGTCTTGGATGGTTTTGTTGTTTAATCCCGGGCAACCGGATGCGAGGGTGTCCTTTTCAAAGTAAAAATAACCCTTTTCCATAGAGAACCTTTCTATCCGAACGGTACAGACAGATGCACGATTTACATATAAACCGGCTTGCCTGATGCAATGGAGTCATAGCAGCGAACCATCGCCTCAACAGTTCTCTTATGCCACTCCAGATTGATTTTGGGCTGTTTGTTGTTTATGATGCAGTCATAAAACTCATCCATCATGCCGATCCACTCATCAAAGTAGGTATACTGAATCGTATATCTGTTGTTTGGCCCGCCATTGAAATAGACATTGGGACCGAAACAGTCAGCCTGAAGGACCCCTTTGGTTCCGACGATAGAGTAGTTCACTTCCATACGTTTTGGAAATACTTCCCAACCCGGACCGGGGCGGGATATATGCTCTTCATGCCGGCACCAGGATGGGTCAAGAAGGAACTTGCAGCCGTTTTTCATCCTTCCTGTCACATAAAGCACATCTTCTTCCGGGATATCCCGAATATTATCTGTGACATCGGCGAATACATAGTCAAAATCACTCCCAGTGATCCAGCGAAGCGTATCAAAAATATGGGGATGATCGCTCAAGGCACCGCCTCTGAAACGGGGATCTCCTTCCCGCAGAGGAATCTTTTTTCCGTAGGATATTTCTGGATCGCCCTGCCAGGGAAAAGCCCAGACCGGAGAAAGGGTAATGTTTGTAGCATTAAAGGAAATTACATCTCCGATGGCACCGGATTGGACCAGATCCTGAACGCGTCGGGTAGTGGGATTGTACGTCATCTCCAGCTCGACCTGACAGAGAACGCCAGCGTCTTTTACCATTTTGATCATGCGGTCGTATTCTTCGAGATCAAAGGTAGGAATCTTCATGGACAGCATGTGTTTTCCGTACTTGCAGCACAGCTCCATATCACCATAGTGCCGGAAGTTCTCAGATGCGATGATAACGCCGTCTATTTCCGGATGTTCAATCAGCATCTGCTCTGTGGAGCGATAAATGGGCACATCATATCCGTAAAGCTTAAAGTCTTCTTCCACGGCTTCTGTAGCGCAGGACACGGCAACCCAATTCAATTTAGCGTTGTCATGGAGCGTCTGATAATACTTACGCACGTGTGCATGTGTAAGAGACGCAATTGCAACATTAATCTGTTTCATTCAGCACCTGACCTCCACATACTCTAAAACTTTTGTTGCTTCTTCTGCAGCTCTGTAAACTGACACAAGATGTTTTCCCTGTTCCTGCAAAGCGGGTATTGTATCGGGGTTGGCTAAAACACCTAGTATGAACCGGATGCAGTCTGCCTGTGTGTTATCAAGCCCATACAATTCGTTATCGATTTCGTTATAGCGGTCCACTTCCCGCCCCTTTATCACATAAATCGGATATTGCTGCATCTGAGTATCGACGACAACATCAGATGCTATCCCTGTACGGGCAATGACTTCGTGCAACAGAACAGGCTCGCTGCCTTCCGGAGAGAAACCGAGTTCCATGCTGATTTTCAGCTTTGCCGCAGAAACAATGCAGTTCGTATAAACATCAGAGCTGAAATCTGCAAAGATCTTATCGATTTTTTCTCCCGTAATGATTTCAACCAGGTCACTTTCGTATGCCAGAATATTCATCAGGGAACTGTTAAACTCATCTTTCGGGACAATATGATGAATCCGCATGCCTCGTACGTCTTCAATCATTTTTGTTTTCAGGATGTTCTTCAGCTCTATATACTTGCGTTTGTTGCGCCAATGCAGCAAAGGAACTGCAGTTTTGCCGGCAGAAGCTTCATATTTTGCCAGATCAAAAAAGAACGAATAGCTCCCTTTATCACACTGAAGACAGATTTCCCCCTCTTTCAATTCTACCTGTATATCGCTTGCCGCGGAGTACTTGTCTGCCAGCTCTTTTAAGTAGGGGACGAACAGTTTATCATCCATACTAAAAATCCTCCTGATTTATAACTATAACCAAAATCCGAATCAGTTTATTTCTTCAGAACCCGTTTATAATTCCTGCCGATATGATCCCAAAGAGCCAGGGCATCTTTTGCTGCGACCACTGTCCCGTAACCTCCGCGATAGGTCCAGGTAGCGAGCCGGTCAACGCCCATCTCTTCATACAGATCCACAACATGATCAATCTGGCTGAAATCGGCAGGGCGGTTATTATAACCCATAAGCCAGCGTTCTGATTCTTTTCCGTATTTTTTTGCCATTCTGACACAGCGTTCTGTCACATCCCGGAAGAAACTCTCCGGAAGCGTCCAGTTGATGATCGTGGTTGAAAATACATCAAAATACGGGCAGGCTGCGACCATATCCCAATTGTCGTATCCTCTGAGCTCTGTCACATAGTAGGTCTGTAGTGTTGCATGGACGCAGCATGTGATCTCCAGCTTCGGGTTGTACTCCTTTAACGCTTTGGACACCATTGTCAGGGTTTCAAGGGCTTCTCTCCAGCGGAATTGCTTCACGTCGTCATTCATGAATTTCGGCATTTCATAGCCGTAATACGCTTCAAATTTTCTCATGCACTCCGGGCAGCGGCAAGCCCAGTCATCCCCGGCACCACCGGTGATAGAGGCATAAGATTTTGGATAGGCATAATGAGGCTCATCCCAGAAGAAGCCGTCAACTTCGGTTTCTCTTGCAAGCTTCAGACAACGAGCCATGAAATAGTCGCGAAAAGAATTTGTGTTAAAACACGCTGCCGGGAGGACCTCCCCGGTATAGGCAGAGACCTGTCGATGGTGTATGTTGTTCTGGAGAAACAGAGAGACGTTTTCTCCGCCGAAATACTTCCCGATTCCCCAGGTGTCCGCAATGACGCGAAGCCCTAATTCATGGGCTTTTTTTACGATGGCATTGATGTTGGGAAACCAGAAGTCCATATCGAATTCTGTCAGGGCAAGGATCACCGTATCGCAGCCATGCTCGATCATTTCTTTAAAGTCAGCTTCCGCGTGTTCGACATAGTTCATGCCGTAATAGCTGACTGCGGTGTGTTTAATCGCCATTTCTTCTCCTTAAATCAGAGCATTTTCACTCTGGGGCTGTATTTTTTCAGATTCTTTGCATTGAATTCGTCTCCGCCCGGGACGTTAGCGCTTCTCCAGAATGGCGGTTCAATGCCCATTTCGAGACAGGCTTTTGCACATTCAATTTCAAGCCGATGCACGATATAAAAATCCGTCATGTTGGATATTGGACCGATTGGGGTATCAAATCCTTCCAGATTAATCACAGTGTCTCCGAACGGATTATAGTCGTCGATGCATACATCCGCAAAATCAAAGAGGTTTTTACGGGAAGAATGCCTCAATTCATAATCCTTCGGAACCTTTTCCTGCCAGTCGGAAGAAGAAACGGCTATTATTTTTACACCCCGCTCTTTTGCTTCCATTGCAGCATCGATGGTTGCCGCATTTGTTCCGATGTTGTGATAAATGATTAGGACATCACCTTCCTGCAGGTTATAGTAGTCCATGATTGCCCGCCCATAGTTTTCACAACGCTCCAGCGCAAGATACTTTTGAGCCTGATTGAATACGGATAGTCCGGTTTCCATACATGGATTGATGTTGCACAATCCCCCTGCCCGGAAAAACATCTCTCCGACAGGGAGTGTTGTGTGGCCACCGCCACCATATACATTGATCAAACGGTCTTCTTTAACAGCTTCTGCCATTAACTGACCTGCAGCTTTCATGTTTTCGTACTGTTCTTCTTCAATTCTGGTGATTAAATCTACAACTTGTCCGTAATATCCGTTTGAGTTGTCTCTCATATGATTTCCTCCCTTTTGATTATTTGTATGATAATCTATTATAATAGTTTGACAGTTTTCCGGTCGAAGTCAACAATTTTCTTATTATGAAAAATCCGTTTTTGACCTTTTTCTGGTCCGTTTTTCTTTATTTATACAGATTACTTTTCCTTTTTAGCAGGATTCGTCACTATGCACAAAAAACAGCCTTCATTTTTGTTGATTTTGACAATTGTATTTTCCCGGGAAAACAGTATATTTTTACCTGCTAAAATCCTTTTTTCGTATTATGAAAAACCATCTCCGGACGGAAATGGTTTTTTGACTCTTTTTTGCTATTTCAGGGGAAAATTTATGGTTAATTCAGTAAAAAAGGCAACAGATATTTTGCAAATCCTCTCGAATAACCCAGGAACCTGTCTCACGTTGGGTTCTATCTCACAATTATCCGGCATCAACGAATCTACTTGCGCACATATTGTGAATTCTCTTTGCGAAACTTTTTTTATTGAAAGAGTTTCCAGAAAAGAAGGTTACCGGCTTGGCCCCTGGGCCTATATGCTGTCCAGGAAAGAGCGGTACCAGGAAGCGCTGATCAAGATTTCGGAACCGATCCTGACCTGGCTGCATGAACAGCTAAATGTGACCGTGTTTCTCGATGTTATCTGCAACGGAAGAAAGTTTGTGCTTTTCTATATTGACGATGAACACAGACTTCTGAACAGCGGAGACAGCATTATTCAGGGAAAAATGGAAACGACAGCTTCCGGCTTGCTTCATATGGCCTATATGGATAAAGAAGATCTTCGCAAGGTTCTCTCCAGAGAGATAAATTGTTCCGATACGGCACAGACCGTTCTGCCCTACTCGGATCTTGACTTGACCCTGTTAAAAATCAGGAGCACAGGCTATATCCATGTAGAAAACAACATTCTCCATGAACAGTCTTTTGCATTCAAAGTCTCGGACGGATTTCGGAATATCGCTGCCATCGGAGTCGTTTATTCCAATGCGATTGAAAATCCGGAATTTCACAAAAAAGTGATGAAACTCGGAAAGCAGGCCAGTGCCGAGATCAGCAGAAGATTGCCATTTGCAAGATAATATTACCTATACTGCCGTTAACTTAATAAAAAAACAGACCGGACTGTGAAATGACCCATACAGTCATTACAGAGTCCGGTCTGAGGAGAAGCCTATTCCAGCATATATCGATACGGTAAAGAGGGCATTACAAATGCCTGTTCCACACTCTTTGCCGCTGCTTTCTGTGCGAACCGGGCTGCTTCCAGCAAATCTTTCCCTTCTCCGATTGCAACAGCAAGGGCGGCGGTAAAGCAATCTCCCGCACCTGTTGTGTCTTTAGCAGTCACCTTCACAGCAGGAAGATATGTTTCGACACCCCTGTCTTTTACCAGAGCACCTTTACTCCCGAGCGTAATTACTTCCCGGTCTGTTTCTGTACCGATCATTTTTGATTCGCTCTCATTAGGCGTGATGCAGAAGAAATGGTTTATAAACTCTTTGCTGCAGAGATGCGCCGGAGCGGGATTCAGGATCAGTTTTACCCCATGTTTTTCCGCGAGGACAATAGCTGCTTCATTGGCGGCAGAAGGAACCTCAAAATTCAAAAGAACGATGTCACTTTTCTCAAATACAGGCTCCAGCGAGGATACAAAATCTGCAGAGAGTAGATCTGCCGCACCGCGAAAAACAGTGACCTGGTTTTCTCCGTTTTCATCCGTAAGGATAGAAGCAAAAGCTGTTGCGTCTTTCACGATTTGAATATGCGGGGCAATTCCTTCTTCAAGAAGAAACTCACTGCATGCTTTCCCATCTTCATCCTCTCCACAAGCGGCGATAAAGTGTACTTCCGCTCCCAGCCTTGCGGCAGCAACCGCCTGATTGTATCCTTTTCCTCCCGGTTCAATATGGATTGCAGAGGCATGCAGGGTTTCGCCGGGATGATGGAAATGATTCACCTGCAGGAAAACAGATCTCCCACACAAACCGAGTATAGTAATGACAGGGCGTTTCATAGACAATGTATCCTTTTCTGGTATCGTTCAATGAGGGATTGATTATACTCTGCGCCTCCGGGAATATTCCCGCTCAGATAGACTGGGACGTTAAGCCCTTCTTTTAAAGCGAATTCCGTTCCTTCCGCCAGGATGCTGTTTATGATATAGGTGGAGGCTACAGTAGAAACAGGTGTCATTTTTACCGGAAGGCCTTCCGGCTGAAGGCAGGCATCTCCGTGAGGCACAGCATTGTCAATACACACATCGCACACATCCTGCAGATGTTTGCCAACAGCATTATGAGGAGCCTGAGAAAGATAATGATCCGATGCAATGCCGACGACAGGAATACCCCGTTCCCGAACTGCAGAGGCAAATTCTACAGGAACCGCATTGATGCCGGAAGAGGAAACACAAATCAACATATCTTTCCCGGTGAGATTCTCAGCCTGAGAAATGTTCCTGTAATATCCGTCCTTCTTCTCAAGCCTGCTGCTTTCGGAAGCACTTTGATGCAGCATGAGCGGCTCATTAAAAACAGGTGCAACACAAGCAAGGCCACCGGCCCGGTAAAAGGTTTCCTCTGCAAGCATGTGGGAGTGCCCGCATCCGAAGACGTAAATAAGCCCATCGTTTTGTATGACGTTTTTTACGAATCCTGCAGCAAGAAGGATTTTGTCCCGCTGTGTGCTGCGAATTCGTTCAATAGTTGCTGTCAGAACAGCGGCATAATCATCCAGTAGCATAGTGTGCCCTTTCCGTCAGTGAGTTTTCGACTATATCTTTAGCGTTCTATAAATATAATGTGTGCCTTGCTGAAAAAAGTCAATCAATTTCTTGTCAGGAAAAGCATTTTTCAGGATAGAAAATCAGATTACTGTTTTTTGCTTTTCGGAATATGAAAACTATTGACAGAACGCAATATTCCGGAAATAATATATCATATATTGGCAAACAGATAAAAATATAAGGGAGGGTATTATGGCAAAGTATAACAGACTGACGCCGGAAGCCGCGGAGCTCTTGCAGGCAATTGTGGGAAAACAGCGGTTTTCTGCAGGTGACGGCGTCAAACCGGATTATGCGCATGACGAAATGCCGATCTACGGCAGATATCTGCCGGAGGCAGTTTGTCTTGCAGAAACAACAGAAGAAATAGCGGCTATTATGAAGGTCTGCAATGAGAGGAAGATCCCCGTTACCGTGAGAGGAGCGGGCACCGGGCTCGTAGGAGGGTGCGTTCCGGTACATGGCGGAATTGTTGTTTCCACGGAGAGAATGAACCGGATCTTAGAGTACGACATGAGAAACCTCTGCGTCAAGATCCAGCCGGGTGTGCTTTTGTGCGATCTTGCTGCGGACGCGCTTGCGCACGGTGTGATGTATCCCCCCGATCCCGGCGAAAAGACGGCGACGGTCGGCGGAAATGTCAGCACCAATGCAGGAGGGATGAAAGCGGTCAAGTACGGCGTCACAAGGGATTATGTGATGGCAATGACAGTCGTTCTCCCGAACGGTGAAATCATCAAGCTCGGAAAAAGCGTCTGCAAGACCTCTTCCGGCTACAGCCTTCTCCACCTGATGATCGGGTCCGAAGGAACACTCGGCATCATCACGGAGCTCACGCTGAAGCTGATTCCGAAACCGGAAAAAGATGTGACACTTATGCTTCCTTTCCAGGATATTGCGACGGCGATTGCGGCTGTCCCGGCTATCAAGCTTGCCAATCTGGATCCGCAGTCGATCGAATTTGCAGAGCGTGATGTTATTGATTCTTCGGCTGAATTTACGGGCAACCATATCTTCCCGACTGTTGTCAACGGGAAAGAAGCCGGTGCCTATATTCTGGTAACACTTGTCGGGAACAATGAGCAGGAACTCCTACCGAAAATGGACCGCCTTGGGGAAGTGGCCGAAAAAGCCGGGGCGTATGATACGCTTGTAATCTGGACGGATACGCTGAAAAAAGACGTCTGGGCAGCCAGAAGCGCTTTCCTGACGGTCATTGAGGCACAGTCGAAGCTTCTGGATGAGATGGATGTTGTGGTGCCGGTGGATAAAATTGCGCCTTTCCTTGTCTATGTGCATGAAGAAGCAGACAAACAGGGGGTCTATATCAAGTCCTTCGGACATGCGGGAGATGGAAATCTGCACATTTACTGCTGTTCCAACGATCTGGAAGAAGACGAGTTCAAACGGCGCGTCAAAAAACTGATGGATGCCAGCTATGCCAAGTGCACCGAGTTTGAAGGACAGGTTTCCGGTGAGCATGCCATCGGCCATGCGAAGAAACAGTATCTCCGCGAATCGGTCGGAGAAACGGCATACGGTTTGATGGGACAGATTAAGATGGTATTTGACCCGTATGAAATTCTGAATCCCGGAAAAGTCTGCCACGACCTGGAAGGGGGTGCAGAAGCATGCTGAATATTCTGTGCTGTGTAAAACAGGTTCCCGATGTGAATCTGGTTAAAATCGATCCCGAAACCGGAAGCCTGATCCGGCAGGGAGTTCCTTCCATTCTGAACCCGTTGGATGCCAATGCTCTGGAAGCAGCAGTAATGACAAAAGAGCGGTACGGAGGGGAAGTCACCTGCATCACGATGGGCCCTGATATGGCTGAAGAAGCTCTGCGGGAATGCCTGGCAGCAGGTGCTGACAAGGCAGTCATTCTCTCGGACAGAGCGTTCGCCAATGCCGACACGCTGGCGACCAGCTATGTCATTACCTCTGCTGCAAACCAGCTGGGGCAGTTTGATCTCATTTTCTGCGGGAAGGAGTCTCTTGACGGGGCTACCGGGCAAATGGCCAGCCAGCTCGCCGAACGTTTTGATGCCAGCCTGCTCAGCGGTGTGCTGACCGTGTGCAAAGTCGATGAAAACGGAAAGACCGTAATCGTTGAGCGGGAACTGGAAACCGGTGTTGAGAAAACACAGGCAACCCTCCCCGCCCTTATCACGGTGGAAAAGACGAATTACCATCCCCGTATCCCAAATCTGAAGAGCTGGAAAGCTTCCCGGACAGCAGAGATCGTTCGGTATAATTCCAGAACGATTCCGGACCTCGACCCTGCACAGATCGGTGATCCGGGCTCCCCCACGAAAGTGCCGAGAACTTATCCTCCCGAAGTCGGAGAAACCGGAATGATCCTTCAGGAAGGCAGCCCCGAAAAAGATGTGGACAAACTCCTTTCCCTTCTGGAAGGCGTAATTTGAGGAGGGCGACATGAAGAAATCAGATTATCAGGATATGTGGGTATACATTGAGCACGACGGAAAGGCCATCCACCCTGTCTCACTGGAACTCTGCTCCGAAGTTCGTAAACTCTGCGATGCCTCCGGGGATAAACTTGCAGCCGTAATCGTAAACGATCTGCCGCAGGAAGAAGTGGATAAGATCCTTGAAGCCGGTGTTGAAAAGCTGATCCTTGTGTCCGGCACGGGCTATGAAACGTTCAGCGTGGATGCCTATAGCCATCTTTTCACGGTGTTGTGCAAAAAATATATGCCATCGGCTGTTTTTGTCGGCGGAACGATTGCAGGGAGGGATTTTGCACCCCGCTTTGCCTGTCGGCTGCGGACCGGCTGCACTTCCGACGCCACCCAGCTCGTCTATGACGAAAAAACAGGAGATATTGAATTCGTTGAGCCCGCAGTAGGCGGGAAGATGATGGCAGTGATTACCGTGCCCGTGCTGCGGCCTCAGGTCGGAACGATTCGTCCCGGAACATTCAAATACCAGCCGACCTGGCGGAGAGACTGTGAAGTGATCCGGGAGACGGTCGACTTCCCGCTGGATCAGATTCGGACGAAGATCCTCTCGTTTACGGCGGAGGAATTCGATGACAGCCTCAACATCGGAGATGCGGAAGTCGTCGTTTGTGTCGGAAGCGGAATCAAAGGTTCGGATTCTCTCCCGCGCTACCGGAAGCTGGCGTCATTGCTTGGCGGTAAAGTCGGCTGCACAAGGCCCGTCTTCGACCGCGGGATTCTGCCTTTCAAGCTGGTCATCGGGCAGTCCGGTGTTGTGGTGAAGCCCAAACTTTATATCGCATTCGGTGTCTCCGGTGCAGTGAATCACGTTACGGGAATTACCGACAGTGACAAAATTGTTGCCGTCAACAAGGATCCGGATGCCGCCATTTTCCATTACTGCGATTACGGTATTGTTGGGGACATGGACGAGATTTGTGACCTGATGATATCCCGTCTGGAAGCAGGTCAGGCAGAGGCTGCCATATGAAGATACCTTACGGAAAGTCCTTCCTCTCTTTCGAAGAGGCAGAATGCGCTGTTCTGCAGTCAAGAATCGGAGAATTAAAAGCGGAAGCTGACGGATTGGAAATCGTTCGGCAGGCCATGGAAAACCCGATCGATTCTCCGCGCCTGTATGAGCTCGCGAAAGGGAAAAAGACCTGTACCATCATTATTTCAGATCACACACGGCCGGTTCCCAGCAAAGATATTCTTCCCAATATGCTCAAAGAACTGCGGGAAGGGAATCCCGAAATTGCCGTTACGCTGCTTGTCGCCACCGGCTTCCATCGGCTGAGCACGGAAGCTGAGCTGGAGGCGAAAGTCGGGAAGGATATTATGGCATCCTGCCGCATCGCTGTCCATGATTGCCGCGATGCGAATGCCAATGTTTCCATCGGAACCCTTCCATCCGGGGCACCGCTTGTTCTTGACCGGCTGGCGGTGGAGACCGATCTGCTGATTGCGGAAGGATTCATTGAGCCGCATTTCTTTGCCGGCTTTTCAGGAGGGCGCAAAAGCGTCCTTCCCGGGGTATGCGATCAGATAACTGTTCTGGGCAATCACTGCAGCCGATTTATCGATTCTGCCTACAGCCGCACCGGAATTCTCGACGGGAACCCCATTCATGCGGATATGGTTGCCGCGGCGGAAATGGCAAAGCTTTCCTATATCGTGAATGTTGTGATCGATGAAGAGAAGTGGACCGTTGCGGCTTTTGCCGGAAATCCCATCACGGCCCATCGCGCCGGCTGCGATTTCCTCCTCTCCTATGCGCAGGTTTCTCCGATCTTTTCCGATATTGTCATTACCAGCAATGGGGGAGCGCCGCTCGACCAGAATCTCTATCAGTGTGTCAAGGGAATGACGGCAGCCGAAGCCACCTGCCGTGAAGGCGGGACGATTATCCTCTGTGCCGAATGTGCCGATGGGCATGGGGGAGAAGGGTTCTACAATGCTCTGAAAGACTGCGCGAGTCCGGAAGCATTGTATGCAGAGCAGATGGCCACTCCACAGGACAAGACCGTTCCCGATCAATGGGAAAGCCAGATTCTTGCCCGCATCCTGATGCATTATCGGGTCATCATGGTTTCCAGACCGGAGATGAAACAGATCGTTGAAGACATGAAAATGATTTATGCATCATCTGTCGAAGAAGCAGTCAGCCTTGCGCGATCCTTTGGCGGAAAGAGCATCACTGTCATTCCGAACGGTATTTCCGTTATCGTGAGGTAAAAAACACTTCCCTCTTGTGAAAAAGACGGCTATATGATATGATGCACAGTAGAGTGCAAAGATTCTGTTAAAAGAAAACGCGAGGGAGAATACCGTATGGTACGCCTGATAACGGATTCGGCAGCCGATATGGAAGCCGAGGACTATGAAAGAAACGGGATTATCTGTATCCCTATTTCTGTGGCCTTTGGTGAAACAGTATATTATGAAAATGTCAGCCTGACGAAGACGGAGTTTTATCGGTTGCAGGAGACGGAAAAAGAATTTCCCAAAACTGCCCAGCCGACGCCTCAGTCGTATCTTGATGCGTTCCAGGATGCCAAAGATGCCGGTGATCAGGTGGTCTTTCTCTCTATGTCATCCGGGATCAGCGGGGCATACCAGAGTGCTGTTCTGGCAAAGAATATTCTCGAGTTTTCTGATTGCTATGTGATTGACACCTGCACGGCTACCGGCGGACAGCGGATTCTTCTTGAACACGCTGTTTTGCTGCGGGATGTGGGGCTCAGCGCAACGGCGATTGTCGAGGCTATCGAGAATCTGAAAAAAAGAATTGTGATCTATGCCTGCATGGATACATTGGAATGCCTGCGCAGAGGCGGCAGAATTTCCCGCAAAGCGTATGCGCTCGGCACTCTTGCCAATATCAAGCCGATCCTTTATGTGACGCACGAAGGACAGGTTACCGTTCCGGGCCGTGCACAGGGAATGCGGCGCGGTATGAGCTACATGCTGAAAAAAATCGAGGACTGCCCTCCTGATCCTGCTTTTCCAATCCATGTCATGTATACGAGTGATCCGGAAATCGGAAAACGCTTTGCAGACTATCTGGACAAGAATCAGGTTTCGAACATTGCGCTTCAGCTGTGGCAGGTAGGCGCGGCGATCGGTGCCCATGTCGGGCCGGGAGCCTGCGGGTATGCCTACGTAGCACAAAAAGAATCAGAGTAAATCTTTTTTCAAGATTATAAGAGATCCGGGAAGCACCGCATTCTGTGCTCCCCGGATCTTTGCAATGTATTTTGTCAGTTTTGTCAGCAGTCTGCTTTCCACAGACCGTGGAGGTTGCAGTATTCATATGCAGCAACAGCTTCATCTCCGTCAGTCAGGGCAAAGACTGCAACAGGTTTTTCACCGGGCTTCAGAGTCTTGCGCTGCCGGCCCTGTTTGGTTTCCAGCATAATCCACTCGATGTAATGCGCCTCAAGCATGGGGTGCTCCACAGATCCGACAGCAACCGTGACGAGGTTGCCTTCTTTTTTGATAACGGGAACGTGCTTTTCACCGGCTCCGTCAGAAGTGTTGGGGACAAGTGCTTTCATTTCTTCGCCGCAGCATACGCAGCGGACTCCGGAATCATGAAGGTGCGCGATAATATTTCCGCAGTGCTCACATTTGTAGATCGTCATGGTCTTCTCCTTTTTAAAGTTTTTATAGATGATTTTCAAACATCCTGTTCGGATGATGATTACGACTCAGACTTTCCGGAAAAGGGTATTCCGTAAAAATGCTGATAATATTATAGCGTGCACTGCGCAGTTACGTCAAGCGTGAAAGAGAATGTTTATGCGGAAGTATTGACAAAATGACAAAACCCTCCGCGCAGACTGCCGAAAAACAATCTTTGCGAAGGGCTTGGCCACCTGTTATTCTTTTTATTCCCAGAAAAGCTCGTCCAGTGTTTTGTCAAGTGCTTTACAGATCGCAATGCACAGGTTGATGGTAGGGTTATAATCACCTTTCTCTATGGCACTGATCGTCTGGCGGGACACATTACAGAGAGCGGCAAGCTGCTCCTGTGACAGGTCCTTTGCGGCACGTGCCGACTTTAATCGGAGATTCTTCATTCTTCTGCCTCACGTTTCTCCAGGAGCTGCTTTACCAGCAGTTCTGTGCCGATAACGACCATCAAGATCAATACCATCAGGTTGATTGCTGGCACGGGGGACTCTCCTTGCTGAAATAATCCACCGTGCGTTATGGCTCCGATTACAGGGATTGCATTCAGAATACCGCATACGAGGAAGAGAATTCCATAACGTTTGCGATTGTTGTTCAGGCCCCAGTAAACATCCTTCCAGATGCAGTAAGAGGCGAGCACAAGGCTGCCGAGGCAAATCCCCGCAAAGTGAAGAAGATAACCCGGAAACGGAAGCGGTAATTCACAGAGATCAAGTATGAACAGGAGAACTTCAAAGATCATCAGGGTATAAAAAGCATACTGATATGCCTTTCCGCGGAGTTCCTTCTGCCTTTCGTCATACTGAGTTTTGGTTTTGTGGTTCGTGTTGGAAAACTTGTAGAATACAATTACGAGAATAATCCCAAGCAGGATTCCGATGATATAGCCGATAGATTTCATTTGGTTTACCCCTTTCTCTGAGTACACCCGGAGTATAGCACAGCAATAGCAGATTGTCAAGTATATTTTACAAAATAATTGATAAAAAAGACGAATTGCGCCTGGGAAAAGATTCAGGCGCAATTCGAGCAGAATAAGATACTTTAAAAACTGAACTGTTACCAGCGATTCTCTACATATTCGCAGAAGGCATATAGGTCACGGATCGTCAGAATCTGCCCGTCATCCAGGGTGACGGTCCCGTTCCAGAGGCCATGCACCTGATGGCTGTGCATCCGCATTGCCAGGATATTCAGATCACTGTGGTGATCGTAGAAAGGATCCATGGTGAGGTTAAAGCGGCCGTCTTCCGAGACAAACCGCCAGGGCTGCATGTACCGGTCTGGCTTGGGAAACGTCTCCACATCCACGGCACCGATTTTGTGTGCTTTGCCGTCATAGAAGACGCAGGTTTCGGTTGCGTTGCTTTCATCTCCGATGCCCCAGGTGATTTCAAAACCGAAGAGGTGCTCTTTCCCCTTCTCATCAAGAATTCTCCCGGATCCGTTTCCCCAATACCATACCAGGGAATATGGGGTACAGACCCGGCCCCAGTCCAGAATACAAAAGGTGTCGGTTTTAGAGAACGTTTGGATCCCCGCAGAAGAAGAAAAGCTTCCGGAGCAGGGCATGCAGTTCTGTTTTGTTGTCATGAAGTAGCGATCCGGAAACCCCTCAAAAGGCAGGACTGTAGTGATGTTTTCAAGCCCGGGCAGAATATCCATCTCAAATTCACAGCGTACATCCCCGTTCTCAAAACGAATGGTGCGGCGTTCTTCCCCGGTGTTGACCTCAAAAAGAGCTTTTCCGACGCGGAAGCTGACGTGGTTCGGAACGTCACCGCGGGGAGGAAGGATGTAACGATCTTTTCCACCCAAAAAAGGAGCCATACTCGAAGCGACGGTCTTCCCGGCTTTCAGATCAACCAGAACAGCAGATGCATACCCTCCAAGAGAAATGTTGGCAAAGCTGACCTGCGCCATAAAATTCCCGTCAGAGATCTGATAGAAGTCCCATTCCTTCCGGCGCAGTACATGTTTCACTTTGCTGCGGTCGTAGAGAAAAACGTTTTTTCTGGCCCATCCTTTTGCCAGCAGGGTTCCGTCTTCCGCGAGAAGAGGAGTCGCATCGGTATATTCTTTCTGCCGGCTGCTGTGTGCCCATTCCTGCCAGCCGCGATAGGTTTTTTCCATAAAACAGCTCTCCTTTTGTATAATTCCTGTACTTTGAAAACATCATATCATAAAACTGCAGGAAGGACAACAAGAGATAGTGAAACAGGAACTGGCTCCAGCAGCACGGAATCGGAGTGTTCAGGAGAAAAACAGGATGAGGATAAGCCTTGTTTTTATATACTCTGCATGATAAAATACATCATCAAACAGAACACGCTTTGTACGGACTTTTATGCCGGGGGTTCGTTGTTATAGAAAGAAAGGACTATGAAAAATGGAAAAGGATCGGATGGATCCATCAGGATTTGTCCTTTTGTCGGACTATGTGCCGGATATTGTACAGGAGATCCGGTACTATTCAACTTATAACTTTATCGGGGAGCGGATCGACGGATATGAGGAACCCTGTGCACTGCTGACAAAAGAGGCAGCGCGGGCGCTGAAATCTGTCAGCAAAGAGCTGAATGTACAGGGCTATCGCCTGAAAGTGTTTGATGCCTATCGCCCGGCGTGTGCGGTAAAGCACTTTGTCCTGTGGGGGATTGAAGATCAGGATATCCGCATGAAGCCGTACTTCTATCCGGGTCTGGAAAAACAGGAGGTTTTTGAAAAAGGATATATCGCCAAACAGTCCAGCCACAGCCGGGGCAGTGCGATTGATCTCACGCTGCTGGATATGAAGACGGGGAAGGAAGTGGACATGGGGGGCCCGTTCGATCTCTTCGATGAGGTATCCCATCCGGACTATCAGGAGATTACAAAAGAACAGTTTGAAAACCGCATGATGCTGCAGCATGTGATGGTCCGTAACGGATTTCAGCCGATCTTCTGTGAATGGTGGCATTTTTCTCTGAAAGACGAGCCATATCCGAATACGTATTTTGAGTTTCCGGTCTCGTCAGATTATCTGAGGAAATAAAAAACCGTCGAACCTTTTTCCCGGGGCTGTCCCTGTTTTGTGACAGCCCCGTTTTCCCTGCCGGGGATCGCTATAGGCGGAGAACGGGGTGCATTTTTGCCTGTGGCCTGATTCCCACTTGACAGGGAAAGGGTTTTTGCATATAATACTTTAGCTTGATAAATCGATGAAGTGAGGACAATCATGGCAGACCAACTTCAGCAGCAGAGCGGGAAGCAGACAGAGGAAGAGAGCTTCCTTCCCGAAGAGAAGCTGCTTTTTCATCTCCGCAGACTGTACAGGCAGTATGGATACCGCCCGTACAGAATGAGCAAGTTTGAAAAATATGAACTATATGCCGGGAATAAGGATTTTCTGGTCAGTGACAGGATTATTACCTTTAATGATACAAACGGAGAGCTGCTTGCACTCAAGCCGGATGTAACGCTCTCCATTGTTAAAAGCGCACAGTTTCGTTCAAATCACGTTGAGAAGCTTTACTATCAGGAGAATGTTTATCGTCCGTCGGGCAGTTCTCACCAGTTTCGCGAAATCATGCAGTGCGGGCTGGAATGCATCGGCGATCTCGACAGCTACGGGCTTTTTGAAGTTCTTGTTCTGGCAGATGAAAGCCTGCGTGCAGTGTCGGATGAGAGTGTCCTGAACTTTTCTCATCTGGGAATTCTGAAATCACTGTTCCGGGCGCTTGGTGCCGGAGATGCACAGCAGGTTCAGCTTCTTTCCCTGATTGCTGCACGCAATCTACACGAGCTTACTGAGCTCTTTGCCGCGCGCGGCTGGGAGAGCAGGCTCCTGCAGGACGTAAAAGCCTTGCTTGCCGGTTCCTGTACGCTGTCTCAGCTGCCGGATGAGCTGGAAGCACTTGGGCTCCCATGGCTGGATAACGAAATCCTTCAGGAATTGAGGATGCTTGCGAAGCTTTCTTCACGTACGGAAGACCGTGCCCGGTTTGATTTTTCCGTCATTAACGATATTCATTATTACAACGGGCTCGTCTTTCAGGGGTTTGTCCGCGGGATTTCGGAAAAGCTCCTGTCAGGAGGCCGCTATGACAGTCTGCTTGCCAGAATGGACCGCAAAGGGGCAGCGGTTGGATTTGCTGTTTACCTTGGCCTGCTGGAACAGCTTCGCCAGACACAGGAGACCTTTGAGGCAGATGTACTGCTGCTCTATGATGAGAAGACAGACCCGGAAACATTGCAGGCAACGGCCAAGGCACTGCGTGCAGAAGGGAAAAATGTAAACACCCAGCGCAGCAGCAAGGGGCGGTATGCTCAGGTTCTGGATCTGCGAGAGGAGGTGCGCAATGCTTAATATTGCGTTGCCGAAAGGGCGGCTCGGAGAAAAAGTCTACGGCATGCTCAAGCAGGCAGGATATCCGTGCCCGACTTTGGAACAGCCGGATCGGCGCCTCATTTTTGAAAACCCGGAAAGTGGGGTGCGTTACTTCTGGGTAAAACCGCATGATGTGACGATCTATGTGGAACGCGGAGCAGCCGATCTGGGTATTGCCGGGAAGGACATCATTCTGGAGTATTCTCCGGAACTGTATGAATTACTCGATCTGAAAGCCGGCAGGTGTCGGATGTGTGTTGCAGGGCCGGCGGATTTTCGGGATAATCGAAGCAGAATACTGCGTGTTGCCACAAAATTCCCTCGAATCGCAGGAGATTTTTACGCAGAGAAATCCAGGGATGTGGAACTGATCAAGCTCAACGGTTCCATTGAACTGGCTCCGATTCTCGGGCTTTCGGATGTAATAGTCGATATTGTGGAAACAGGCAGAACCCTTGCTGAAAACGGGTTGACCGTATTGGAAGAAGTCTGCCCGATCAGTGCAAGGCTGGTGGCCAACCCTGCAGCCTATCGTTTCCAGAGAAGAGAAATTGATATGCTGACAACACGGCTGGATGCGGAAATTCAGGCAAAAGCGGACAGGGAGAGATGATATGATCAGAATCATAAAAGCGGATCAGATAACACCGGAAGAGTTGACAAAGCCTCGCGGCAGCCATGCGGATGTTTCTGAAACAGTATCGGAGATTCTGGCCACTGTGCGACGGGAAGGCGATGCCGCCTTGCTCCGATATACAGAGAAGTTTGATCATGTGCGTTTGCAAAACCTTGCCGTGTCTCCCGAGGAATATGAGGAAGGGCTTGCCCAGATAGAAGAGGAGTTCCTCACTGTGCTCAGAAAGGCGGCAGAGAACATTCGCCGCTATCATGAAGCGCAGAAGCGCAGCAATATCATGATTACCGAAGAGAACGGATCCGTGCTCGGAAAGATTTTCCGTCCGATTGAAAAAGTGGGTATGTATGTGCCGAACGGGACGGCTGCCTATCCTTCTACCGTGCTGATGGATCTGATTCCGGCCAGGATTGCGGGATGCGAAGAAATCATCATGGTCACCCCGCCGGACAGGAACGGAAGAGTGAATCCGGCGATTCTCGCCGCTGCACGTGTTGCGGGAATTGAAAAGATCTTTAAAGTCGGAGGAGCTCAGGCTATTGCAGCCCTTGCTTACGGCACCGAGAGTATCCCGGCAGTCTATAAAATCGTCGGACCGGGAAACGCATATGTGGCAGAGGCAAAAAAGCAGGTGCACGGGATTGTCTCGACAGACACTGTTGCCGGCCCGAGTGAGGTCCTCATTGTGGCGGATGAACGGAATGATCCTTCTGTTCTGGCTGCCGATATGCTGGCGCAGGCGGAACATGATCCGGATGCTTCAGCCATGCTGGTCACGGGCAGCGAAGTGCTTGCCCGAGCTGTCGCGAATGAGATTGAACGCCAGCTCGCTGTTTTGCCGAGGCAAAAGATCGCCTCAGCTTCCATAGAGAATAACGGGATGATCCTCCTAACGGACGGGACGATGGAGATGGCACTGGCTATTGCGAATCTGATTGCGCCGGAGCATCTGGAACTCTGTGTGGAGAACCCCATGCAACATCTCCCCCTCGTTCGCAATGCGGGATCCATCTTCCTCGGGCGGTTCAGCCCGGAACCGTTGGGAGATTATATGGCGGGGCCGAATCATACCCTCCCGACGGGCGGGTCAGCGAGGTTCAGTTCTGCCCTCTCTGTGGATGATTTTGTTACGTCATCTCAGTTCACGTATTATACAGAGGAAGCACTGCGGGCTATTGCCCCGTCCATCGTGAAATTTGCGGAGAAAGAAGATCTGATCGGGCATGCACGCAGTATTCTTTCCCGCTTTCAGGAGGAAAGCTTATGAGCAGATTTTTTTCTTCCCGCTATGCATCTCTCACGCCCTATACCCCGGGAGAGCAGCCGCAGGAGCGGAAATATATTAAACTGAATACCAATGAGTCACCGTTTCCGCCCTCACCCGGAGTGCTGAAAGCTGTTTCCGAGGAAGCCCAGCGCCTGCAGCTCTATTCCGATCCGGAAAGCCGCCTTTTGAGAGAGGCGCTTGCAAAGCATTATGGCCTGCAGACAGAACAGCTTCTGGTTGGCAACGGGTCGGACGAGCTGCTGAATTTCGCTTTCATGGCTTTCTGTGATGAAAAGTGCCCTGCGTTTTTCCCGGATATTACCTATGGTTTTTATCCGGTCTATGCCAGCCTTAACCATATTCCGTATCAGGAGATTCCTCTCCGGGAGGATCTCACCTTCTCCTTTGAAGATCTTCCGAAGCAAGAGGGTACCGTGTTTCTGGCTAATCCCAATGCACCGACCGGCATAGCCAAGTCTGCGTCGGAAATAGAAGAACTCCTGAAAAAACGGCCTGATTCGGTTTTGGTGGTAGATGAAGCCTATGTGGATTTCGGAGCAGAGTCAGTTTTACCGCTGGTCAATCAATATGACAATCTTCTGGTAATTCAGACGTATTCCAAATCCCGTTCCATGGCGGGAGCGCGCCTGGGGTTTACAGCGGGCTGTGCGGAACTGATCCGGGATCTTAACACACTGAAGTATTCTACAAATCCTTATAACGTCAACCGTATGACGAGTGCTGCCGGTATTGCAGCTCTGCAGGAAGATTTGTATTATCAGAAAAATGCCCGTATCATCGGAGAAAACAGAAACTTTACCACGAATGCCCTACGGGAACTCGGTTTCTTTGTTCCGGATTCCAAGGCAAACTTCATTTTTGCCCAGACAGAGCGGATAAACGGCGGAAAGCTTTACCGGGAGCTGAAAGAAAGAGGCATTCTTGTCCGCCATTTTGACAAACCGCGTATTGAGAACTATGTGCGTATTACCATCGGTACCCGTGAGCAGATGGATGCACTGTTGCACGAGATAAAGGCTATTTTGGAGGAACAGACATGATGGAACGGATCACTTCTGAAACACAAATTCAGCTCACATTGAACCTGCATGGCAGCGGAAGTGCGGAGATTGACACAGGATGCGGTTTCCTGAATCATATGCTTACCCTGTTTGCCCGTCACGGAAGCTTTGACCTCTCTGTACAGTGCAAAGGAGATACGGATGTGGATTATCACCACACCACGGAGGATATCGCCATCTGCCTTGGGCAGGCATTCCGGGAAGCCATGGGCGATAAACGGGGCATTACCCGCTATGGCAGCATTCTTCTGCCTATGGATGAGGCTCTTATGCTTTGCGCGGTTGATATCTCTGGGCGGGGTGGTTTCTACGGAGAACTTGCCATTCCGACGGAAAAAGTCGGTGAGTTTGACACAGAGCTGTGTGAGGAGTTTTTCATTGCCTTTGCACGGGAAGCGGGGCTCACACTGCATCTTCGCCAGATTGCAGGGAGGAATTCCCACCATATTATTGAAGCTTGTTTCAAAGCGGCAGCCCGCAGCCTGAAAACGGCACTCAGTCCGGATGAGGCAAATCCGGATGCAATACCGAGCACAAAGGGAGTGCTGTGATGCTAGCGATTGTTGATTACGGGGTAGGAAACCTGTTTTCCCTCTGCTCTTCTCTGAAGAGCCTGGATCAGCCGGCTGTCATCACATCCGATCCGAAGGAAATCAGCGCTGCGGAACGCGTGATTCTGCCGGGGGTAGGCGCATTCGGCGATGCGGCAGAGAAGCTTCGAAAAACCGGACTTGACGCGGTCGTGCTGGAGCAGGCAGAAAGCGGGAAACCACTGCTCGGCATCTGCCTCGGCATGCAGCTGCTGTTTGAAAAGAGTTATGAATTCGGAGAACATGCAGGCCTGGGGCTGCTTCGGGGCAGCATTGTGCCTATGAAGGGGACCATCCCGGAAGATCTGAAGATACCCCAGATGGGTTGGAATTCTCTGATTTTGAAACGCAGCCATCCTCTGCTGCGGGATGTGAAGGAAGGGGACTGTGTTTATTTTGTCCACTCTTACTATGCTGTCGGATGTGAAGACAGTTTGATAGCTTCCTGTGACTATGGCAGGGAGATTACGGCTGCAGTTGCATCGGGCAATGTGATGGGCTGCCAATTTCACCCGGAGAAGAGCGGGAAAGTCGGGCTGTCGATCCTGAAAGCATTCTGTGAGGTGCCGGTATGATTCTTTATCCTGCTATTGATCTCTATCAGGCACAGGCAGTCCGTCTGGAAAAGGGTCGGTTTGACCGTATGACGGTTTATGATAAAGACCCGGTTGACCGAGCTCTCCGCATGCGGGACGAAGGAGCCACGCATCTGCATCTTGTGGATCTGGAAGGGGCACGCTTCGGAAATACGGCAAATTTGACGGTGATAGAGCAGATCGCGGCCCGGACAGGGATTTTTCTCGAGGCAGGAGGAGGCATCCGCAGCATGGAAGCGATCTGCCGATATCTTGATCTCGGTGTTTCCCGCGTTATTTTAGGCACTGCAGCTGTAGAAGATGAAGCGCTTTTGGAAAAAGCATTGGAACAATACGGGAAAGCTGTTGCTGTCGGGGTTGATCTTTTGGATGGGATGGTCGCCGTGAAAGGCTGGGAAGAACAGAGCCGCTGGACGGCAGAAGATTTTTTTCAGCATCTGACGGAGCTGGGAGTACAGACTGTGATCTGTACCGACATCTCAAGAGACGGAATGCTCGGCGGCAGCAACCATGCCCTTTATGAGGAGATGAACACTCGTTTTCCGATTGATCTGATAGCATCTGGCGGAGTGTCCAGCCTGGAGGATCTTCGTGCACTGAGAGAACTCGGAATGGCCGGTGCTATTCTCGGGAAAGCTTATTACAGCGGTGCTGTTTCCTTGCCGGATGCTTTGAAGGAGGCGGAAGCATGCTGAAAAAACGAATTATCCCCTGTCTTGATGTCCGCAACGGACGTGTGGTCAAAGGGGTCAACTTTGAAGGGCTGAATGATGTTTCCGATCCGGTAGAGCTGGCGTCATTTTATTCGGATGACGGAGCCGATGAACTGGTGTTCTATGACATCACGGCAAGCTTCGAAGGCCGGCGCCTTTTTACAGACTGTCTGCGTGCGGTTGCAGAGCATATTTTTATTCCGCTGACGGTCGGCGGGGGAATTAACACAATAGATGATTTCGACCGTGTGCTGAAATGCGGGGCCGATAAGGTCAGCGTGAATTCCGGCGCACTGCGCAACCCTGCCCTCATTGCGGACGCTGCAAAAAAATACGGCAGCCAGTGTGTTGTGCTTTCAGCGGACGTCAAACGTGTGGATGGCGGATTTCGGGTTTATTCCCACGGAGGAAGGCAGGATACCGGGCTTGATGCCATTGAATGGATCCGCCGGGGAGTTGCACTCGGTGCAGGAGAGGTTGTTCTCAACTCCATTGATACAGACGGCGTGAAAAAAGGGTTTGATCTTGAAATGCTGCAGGCTCTTGATGTCAGTGTTCCGGTTGTGGCATCCGGCGGAGCAGGCGGGATTTCGGATTTTGTTGAACTGTTTCGTGAGGTGCCGAGTGTTGACGCGGGGCTTGCTGCATCTATTTTTCATTTTGGGGAAGTTCGGATTCCTGCCTTGAAGCAGGTCCTTGCGGAGAACGGTATCCCGGTGAGGAGGAGTTAAATGATTGAGGTTTCGGAACTGAAATTTGATAAAGACGGGCTTATTCCTGCTGTTGTGACGGATGCAGACAGCGGAAAGGTCTTGACTCTTGCCTATATGAACCAGGAGAGCCTGGCGATTTCCCTGGAGAAAAAGCTGACCTGCTTCTGGAGCAGGTCCCGGCAGGAATTGTGGCTGAAGGGAGAAACGAGCGGGAATTATCAGCACATTGTTTCCATTACGGCTGATTGTGACGGAGATGCGCTTCTTGTTAAAGTCCATAAGGATGGGCCTGCCTGCCACCTTGGAACAGACTCCTGTTTTTCCCGGCCGCTGCTGCAGGGTGAAGAAGAGGAAACGGAACCGTTTTCGCTCGATACACTCTATCAGCTTCTCATGTCCAGGAAAAAAGAGCTTCCGGAAGGATCTTATACCAGCTATCTCTTTCAGAAAGGGCTCGACAAGATTCTGAAAAAAGTGGGAGAAGAGTGCACGGAAGTCATTATTGCCGGGAAAGGCGGAGACCGTGCAGAAACGGTTTATGAAACGGCAGATCTCGCTTACCATGTGCTTGTGATGATGGTGGAACTCGGGATCACCCCGGAGGAGATTCGCGCAGAGCTTGCTTCGCGCCATATCATTGATCA
>JAFQZI010000014.1 GCA_017406005.1 Oscillospiraceae bacterium
ACGAGCGCAAAAGTTCTCAAAAACCTGCATCAAAGGCTCATTCTGCCGTCCTTCAATAAAGCCATTGTTTGCTATGCAGTACACATGGAGGCTCAGATGGTTTTCTTTACAGTAATCCTCCATTTTCTCCAGAAACCGAAGCACATGGGAAGGGACGCCGTCCACATAAAGCGGGAGGCAGAACACGACCGCATGCGCATCCCGAAGCTGTTCCAGGATGCGGTCATGATCTGCCGGCGTGCGTAGTTTTTCGGTGATCTTTTCCCCGCCGGTGAACATGCGCTGCAGGAACAGAAAATAAGCGGAGGCACAAAAACGCTTCTTGGGGCTGCAGTTGATGAATACTGTTTTCATAGTGATCCCTCCAATTCTGCAAGGTCCTCAAGGAACACGACTTCGCAGCGTGCATACCCGTCATTGACCGCATTGCACTTTGCAAGATCGCGGAAGGTAGCTTTTTCGGCCTCGGTGATCTCGCCGTATACGATCACTTTCCAAAGATCGTGCTTTCCGTAGCGCAGTGTGTGGTGCATCAGCCTGCCGCGGTAGGTGCTGAACGGTGTGGATGTACCGATCGAACGGTCCAGCACGTTTTTGACGGCGGCGCTGTATCCGCCGTACAGATTCTTCGTGACGATCACCAGTTCGTCCGCATGCCCGACCAGACGGCATACCTGCCGCAGTTTATCCTTCATAAAACACTCCGCGGGATGCTTGGTCCAGCAGCCGAAGCAGCCCTGGCAGGGAGCATATTTCCCGTCCGCTGCCAGCGCGCGGTCACACTTAGACAGGAGCATTTCGTCATATTGATGATCCAGATCGTATATAATCACCTTCATGCTCATTCCTCCTTTGCGCCAGCAATCACAGGATCATTATTCATATTTAGATCAAACTAATACATTTCTTCCCGTATTTTTCTCATCCTCGACCATACATTATCTCCGTAATTACTAAGCATGACCGTTATCATTCCATTATTGGGATTATATTCGGAGATTGCGCTTACTCCTTCGTCACATCCCTGCATATATACATAATCTTGCCCTTTGGGATTGTCAATGATCCAAACGCCGAAACCATAATATCCTTCTTCCGGGTCTTTCCCATCCCCGCTCTGTCTGGAAAACATTTGCGTTACCATCTTCTCGGAAAGGAGCTTATGCTCGATAAGTCCGTTCCAAAACTTCACAACATCTCCGACTGTAACGAACGCGCCTCCGTCACCTGTACCCTTTGCACCGACAGAGTATATATTTGTGCGGTAATCATCCGTATCAGGGCAATAGATATAGCTGTTTGCACATTTTGCAGGCAGTTTGTCAAAAGAATAATATCCTGTATCCCTCATGCCGCATCTATCAAAAACATTTTGCTTAAGATAAACATCGAAATCTGTTCCTGCAATCTTTTCAATGATCATCGCGAGCAATACATACCCGGAATTATTGTACTGAAACCGCTCTCCCCTGTTGTACATCATTGGCTTATCAATAAACAGAGGAAGCATATCCTGGTTATGCCTGATCCTGTAATTGGGATAATTGATCCACAATGCCTCATAATCATCCATAACGGATTCATCAAAATAATCCGGAACCCCGGAGGTGTGATTCAAAAGTTGTCTCACAGTCACACAGGGATCAATGTGTTTCAGATCAAAATCCAGAATTGCTCCAAGAGTATCTTCAAATTTCAGTTTTTCTGCCTGGATCAACTGAAGGATGCCAACGGCAACAAAAGTCTTGCTCATGGATGCAGATGCAAATCTTGTTTCGATCGTATTCGGGATCTCATTTGCCAAGTCTGCAAATCCACCACTGTATTTCAGCAATACTTCTTCGCCTTTTATAATATATGCATTTCCTCTAAAGTTGTTATCCATGGCTATCGTCTCTCTTTCTCCGTATTCAGGCAGCTACCATAAGCTGCCCCCTGTAAGGCTATACAAGAAGCTCTTATAATTTATAACTCCCGTTACATGATGAGCAGAATTACAGAACCGGAATAAAAAAATCTATTCTTTTTCACCAGTCAGACTCTCACTATGATTTTCTGCATATTCCAGAAACTCCGGAGTCCGGGACCAGTACTTTATACCCCAGTTTTCGAAATTCCATTCGTCCATGTATTGATTGCATTCATAATCAATATACCAGAGCAATCCATCACGAACGACGAAGTTGGTTGGAAAATAATCAATATTAAAGCCGCATTCTTTTGCCTGCTCTGCCATCAACCTGACCTGCTCAAGATATGGCTCTGAGGACAAGCCCTCACGAACAATACCAAAAATCGTAATGCCGTCTATGTATTCTTTCACAATTCGTTCCGTTTCGATATCAATGGCAATCATACAGGGAATCCTGATCCCTGCTTTTCTCAGACGCTCATAATCATTTCTTTCGGCTTCAATCTTATTGCCGAACGTGTAATAATCGCAGGGTTCATGATGGATCTGCTTTAGCACAACCAGGCGATCTCCACATTCTGCGAGATAGGAATAACCACCTTTTCCGTGACCGAGAAGTTTGATAAGGCGGTATGTTTTACCGCAGACTGTCAGGCTGTCTTTTGTCATGGCCGGCACCCCGAACTGCAACATATCATCTCTTTCGCCTTTCTGAGTACAGGTAATTCTCTGTTTGCAATCAGCCTGCCAAGTCTGGTTTCTTTGCATTTTTCATATTCAGCAATTGCTTCCTCATAAGTCAGCTTCAAAGTGGAAAGATGGTACTCCTCTATTTCATCCGGCATCAGATTTTTATCGCCGAAAGATTTAACCCTGCACAGGAAATAGTTATTCAGATTGTGCCTGTGAATCAGATTGTAATAATCACTGACAACTCCGATTTTGCAGACAACCTCTACCTCCGCGCCTAATTCTTCCTTCAGTTCCCGTTTGATTGCGGAATTGAGTTCTTCCCCCCGCTCAACACCGCCGCCGGAAGTTTCTATCAATGTTGCCTTACCGAAATCATCATCCCGTTCAGCCCGGACAAAATAAAAATATCCGGCATCGTCAAACACGATAGCCCTGGCTATCCTCCTGTCATGGTCCGTAAACTCAAACGGCCACTCTGTATCCTGAAGTTCGATCAGCAATTCAGAAGGAGTAATCTTCTCGCAGATCCCGGACAGTTCTCCATTCATGTCTTTCATAGGAAGGTCTTTCCACCCTATCATTAGATTTATCGAGCAGCCAGTTTCAGGAACTTCGTATCGTTCATCTGCTCATTTGTCAGATATTCCCCGTTATAAAACAGTGCATAGGTCGTGATCGGGGTAGGCGCATTCTGTGCCTGCTCTTTACTTTCAATATGAATTACTTTGAACGGGATATTATGCTCATTGGCAGTTTGCTCGACAATCGGCACATACTTTGCGTTGAACGGGCACTGGCTGGTGTAGTACAGGACATACCCTTCGTCGTTCACATGGGGATGCTTTGCAACATCTTTGAACTTAGGCTGGGCTGCATCTGCAGAGAAGGGTAAATACCAGAGCTGGATTCCGTTGTCTGCTTCGTCACACACGGAAAAACCCTTGTATTTCAGAAACTTCGGATCGGCAAGGAACGGCTTTTTCTTTGCGGCGCAAAGAATACACAGGCCCTTTTTGCCTTTCTCTTTGCTGTCCTCAATGCATGTTCCCAACAGATCATTTGAATATCCGTGTCCTTTGAACGAGCCTGACACCCACAGGCAATCGATATACATATACCCGTCTGCAACGATCGGATTCCATGCGTTCTCTGCCGGAATATACTCAATGAAGCACTTGCCTCTCTCAACACTTTTGAGAAAAACAAGCCCGTCATCAAATCGATCGGCAAGCCACGCTTTTTTTGACGAAACCTGCACATCCCTGTTGTTGGAAATGGCACAGCAGATGTGCTCTTCCTCCAGATTGTCCCTGGTGACTTTGATATATTCCATAATAGAAATCCCCCTCAAATTCAATAGTTTTCTTCCTCTGTAAGGCCTGCCAGATAGTCCAGACTGACACCGTAAACCTCCGCCAGCCGTATGGCAGCTTCCAGCGGCAGGGAACGCAGGCCGCGTTCATACTTGGAATAAAGAGACTGATCACAGATGAGCTTATCTGCCACAGCCGACTGTGTCAACCCCCTGCTTTCCCGAAGCTGCCGAATCCTGAGGTTCATGTTTCACCTCCCGCGATCTTTTCCAGCATACGCACATAAGCCAGAAAAGTTTCACGACCGGTTTCCGTCAGACAATACGTAGTCCTGGGCCGCCGGCCCAGAAGTTCCCGCCGGCAGGAAAGGAAACTGTCAACCTCCAGAAGCTCCAGCTGCTTTCCCAGATTTCCCGGTGTCGCGTCTGTAAGCTTTGTAAGAGTAGTGAAATCCTTCGGCCCTGTCATCAGTGCCGCCACTATCGCAAGCCGCAACCGGGACTGGAAGGCGGCGGGTATCTCATACAGTTCCATCGATCACCGCTCTTTCAGCTGCCGACCGAAAAGCAGGAGCATTGCTCCGGGAACCAGGTCCAGCAGACAGGGAACCCCGAACCAAAAATACGCCCAACCTTCCCTTATAGCCAGTCCTTCCCCAAACAGCATAAGCGCATGGCAGCACGTCACTATTCCGGCAAGCACTGCCAGAACAATCCCGGTTAAAAGCATCCGGCGGTTGTCCAGAAACTTTGCTGTAATAAGGAGCGGTATTACAGGTAAAAGAAAAAACAAGAAACCTCTGCACAGAGAACATGCTTTGTTGAGGGAGGATGCCGCTTCCACAGAAAAGCCCAACTGCATCGAAAGGAACTGAATGACAGAATTCAACAGTATCGTCAGAATCAGAAACAGGAAGATACATACGCCCCATATGTCCACCAGTTTCCGCGCCAGAGAATCTGATCCCAGATGAGCCAGTTTTTTCCGGCAGATCAGAAAACCAACTGCAAGAACAAAATAAAACAGGATTCCTGCAACAGCACCGGCGAGAACCAGCCGATTCATCACAGAAAGTGAAACCTGATTAATGACAAGCCTTTGCAGGGAAGAAAAAACCCCGTAGATCAGCCATAATAAACCGAAGCCGGTAAACCATGGCGCGATTGTTTTCATCCCGTCTATTGCCCGTTCCAGCATCTGCCTGATGAGGATTATATCTTCTCTCGGATCGCGTTTGCTCTCGTCCATAATTGACCTCCAAATACTCTATTCTATAGAGTTTCTACGACCAAGAGTATAAGCCAAAACCGAAAAAAGTCAAGGACATCCTGTCCTATAGGACAAATAGGCATAAAACCTATAGCAGAAGAGCGGAAAGCGCCCCTTCCGAAAAGAGACGCTCTCACAGCAAATCCATGTTTGTTTATTCTTCTGTGTACCGGTATTGTTTTAGCTTCTGCCCAGACGTAAGGCACAGAACGACTCCTGCTACACCGAGCACAAACATCATCAATGCCGCACCGGAGCCTTTCCCGCTTCCGAACAGTATGGTCAGCAGCCCGTTTGCATGGTTTGCATGCATCAACGGTTCGCAAACGTTGTCCACCAGAAAACCGCCCAGAGCCAGCCCGATCGGGATGGTGAAAAACTGCAGCGTATTTCTGCAAGCGTAGACCCTTCCCTGCAGTTCTACAGGGATCGTATTGCGCATGATGACATTCTGATTGGCACTCATGACAGGAACCAGCATCCATCCGATGATCTGACCGATACACCACAAAATGGGATTTCGGGAAAATGCGAGAAGAAAATTCTCGGTTCCCAGGGAGAACAGCATGGTAAGATAAATGACACGCACCCTGTCTTTTGGCTTGGGCATCGCCGTTGTCAGCATGCTGCCCAAAACCATGGCAATGCCGGAACAGGAGGTCACAATCCCGTAAATGCGATTGCCGCTTCGGGGAATCACCAGAGCGGGCAGCACAGCGTCAAAAGCTGATGCGATCAGATTCACCCCTGACATAAACAGAATGACATCAAGGACCATCGGATGCTCTTTGAGGAACTGCAAACCTTCTTTTGCCAGCTTCAGCACATTTTCTTCTTTTCTGACTTCTTGGGATACATCGGGCAAACGGATGAAGAGCAAAAGAGCAAGGAAGGCTATGGCAAACGTGACCATATCCACGGCAATCACAGCGTCCAGCCCGGCTAATCCGTACAATGCCGAGGCAAGCAGCGGGTTGCCGATGGTGACAATGGACCTGGACAAGGACTGGAGGCCGCTTGTTTTCTGATAATACTCCCTGGGAACAACCAGCGTGTAAGCCACTTCCGAAGCAGGCTGCTGGACTGTGTTCATAAGCCCGGAAACCGCATTGACGGCATACAGATGCCACATGGACAGGAGGTCAGCCTTGTACAGGACAAAGACCAGAATTGTGGTAAGTGCCGCCAGCGCGTCGCATACCAGCATGGTTTTCTTCTTGTCATATTTATCCGAGATCGCCCCTGCGAATATACTCATGATCACATATGGTGCATAGGTGCAGATCATCAAAGTGGCCGTGCTGAGAGCGGACCCCGTCTTTTCGTATAGCCACAGCGTAAGCGCAAAGCCGGTCATAGCGCTCCCCAGCTGTGAAAGGCTCTGGGTGCTCCAAAGAATATAAAAATCCTTTAATTTCCTGCCGTTACTCATCCGTCAAAGCAAGTTCTATCTCGTCTTCATCTTCTGTTCCGGTTACTCTGAAACCCTTGCTCTCATACAGCTTCCTTGCTATAGGGTTTTGTTTGCTGCAGGTTAATGCAATTCTGTTCGAATCGCCGAAAGGCTTCGTCCTGATATACTCAATCACCCGGTCCAAAGCCTCATTGCCGTAACCGCGGCCCTGCATCGATTCGTCGATCATCATGTGCCAGATATCATACTCAGGAATATCATAGTCATAGATCACCATGACATACCCGACCATCTTTCCATCCGCATAAACTCCGAACGGCTGACACTGATCCCGGTAAACATACGCCTGTGCAAGGCTCCGAATCGGATGGGACACGAAACTTTCCTGCCCTGACGCTAGTTTAAGATTAAAAGCATCGATGAAGTTTTCTTCCGTTATTGCTCTGAGTTCTACCATTGGTTCCTCCTGCAAATCTTTTTTCTTCCGTTATTATCTTTCCAGCTCCAGCCTCATGAGTACGAGTTCCTGCCAGCCGTTCAGGCGGGAGCGAAACCCTTTGGGATTTCTGCCGTATTCGACAAAACCTACACTCTGATAAAGAGAGAGCGCTCTGTTATTATCCGCCACGACGGACAATTCCAACTGCACATATCCGGCGTCTTTCGCGCATTGAATGCAGGCATTTAAGAGAGCTTTGCCCAATCCAAGCCCCCAGTACTCTTTCAAAATGCTTATTCCAAAATCAGCGCGATGTTTTACCTTGTCCTTTTTTCCGACTGCGTCAATTCCGGCCATGCCCGCGATCTTCCCGTCTACAAGGGCGATGATTTCTATTTCATTCAGGCTATTTGTTTTTTCTTCCAGGAATTGAGCTTCCTGCTCCGGATCCAGACTGTTTTCATCGGGATAGCTCAGCAGATAGTCTGTTTCGGCATGGGTAAGGTTAAAGATCTCATAAACAGTGCTCCCGTCTGGCGCATTGCCGTTTCTTAGCCATGCCTCTTTCCCGTTTTTCAGAATGATCTTTTGATTATACTTCATTTATAATACCGATTTTTCTTTTATTTAAGGGGCACCCAGATGCCGCTTTCATAGTCCGGAGACCGGGGATCTCCGGCGGAGTATACTTCAATCGTTGCGCTGCCGTTTGCCCGGTGCTTCAGCCCTTCGGTAGGGAACCACTCCTGCCAGACATAGGTGTTGAGCGCCTGCAGGGAACTCGGGATAGGGCCTTTCGTTGTGAATACTGCCCATTCGCTTGCTGGGAAAGAGTACAGTTCCAGACCTTCCGGAACCTCGCCGCCCCGATACAGACCCGCAATCCAGTATGTAAATCCCTGTTCGGATTCAGCGCAGATCGCGAATATCCCGATCCCGTTTTCAAGGATCGCTTTCTCCACGGCATTTTCCGGCGTCATCGTCTGCCAGAGCCGTGCATATTTTGCCGTATATTCCTTGTCCCAGAATTCAGGGCATTTCTGGTAGCCTTCATCCGGGCGGATTTCTGTGTGAAAGCCGATAAAGGTCATGGCGTCTTTCTTTTCATAGGTAATGTTCATTTTGTTTTTCTCCTTATTAACTTGTTTTTCTTATTCGTTGCCCTTTACTCCGTATACTTTTATAAAATGCCGGCTGAACGCTTCAATCTGTGCTATGGCGTCATCCGTTTTTTCCGGCTCACGGTCGCACAGGTGAATAAGAGCCGAAATCGGCGCAGTGTAAGCAAAAGCGAGCATCGCCGGATCATCTCGAATAAGCAATCCCTTGTCCATCATACCTGCAAAGATACGGGTGAACATCTCTTTGAGACCGGTAAGGAAATGCTTCGTCGCAAGGTCCCTGGCGCGATCGTCACGGAACTGCTCAATCGTAAGCAGTTTTCTCACCTTAATGATCTTCTCGTCGTGAATCGTGATATCCACCATGTGCATTGTCATTGCAAGCAGAGCATCCAAAGAGTCCGGCACAGGCGGCAGATGCTCCGGGGAACCGAAACGCTCGTCATAATAGGCAATCATTTCGTCCAGCAAAGAGTTCCAGATTTCCTCTTTGCTCTCAAAATGGCGGTACATTGAGGATTTGACAAGCCCCAGGGACGCAGTCAGTTCGCGGACGTTCGTACCTGCATAGCCGTTTTGCGAGAACTTCTCCAACGCCAGCGCCAGAATTCTTTCTTTCGTATCCTTTGCCATAATAACCTCCTTCAATAAATTAAGTGACCATCTGGTCACATATTATAGTGAACAGGTGATCACTTGTCAAGTGATATTCGTTTTTTATCTTGCGTCTGACTTGCGAGACAACGAAAAGGCTCTTTTATTTGGTTTTTCCCTTTTCCTTGGCGCGTTTGTCGTTGATGATATCCATTTCACGGGCAGTCACTTCCGTGACACCGTTTTCCTTTGCCCAGGTTACACAGCCTTTGAGCACAGTGGGCAGGAAGATGCGCGGCACATTCAGCAGCTTTTCCAGCGCGTCATCGGTGAAATGGACGGACGGGTCGGTACGGTCGGCAGCATAGCGCACGGAGGAGAGGGAGGCATTACGGATGGGAAGAAGCTCCGGCACCAGACGCGGGGTTTTGGCAAACCAGAAGTTCTTGCTGTCACGGTAGCCGTGGCAGATCAGCACATTCGGCCAGTTCCGACCCTTTACGCCGTCAATGATATTCCGGTGGTACTTTGGCTTCATCAGCATCTTGTCAATACGCAGGATGAAATGTGCGCCGTACTGGGTGGTGATACCGTTGAAATTCCGGTAGGGAGGCGGATAGCAGCCGTCCTCCAGCTGCCGGCCGATGTCTTCTTCGGCATTTTCCAGATCGCTCATCCAGGTGCATTCCATGACCTGATAGGCCTCCGAAACGACTTGCGGCCGAGGGGTGGAGGGATCCTCCTGAATACAGAGGCCATCTTCAAGCGTAAAGCCAAAGTTTTTCATTTTTTCGGCAGGCGTGTCGCCCGGCCAGCCCTGAGCCACGATTTTCTTGTGATAACCGCGCCCTTCCGGCATGAAGTTGATGGCGACCTGCTTCCGGCCTGCCAGCAGGTGCTGTGCCGTATTGGATGAATTTCGCGCCTCCAGAATCATGGCATAATAGCCTTTGCCGGCTATGTAATAAGGGAAGCAAAGGGAATAAGAACCCACGGAGGTGCTGCCGTCCTCCGCGAGGGTGGAAATCATAACCGTAGGCATCGGGTAGTAGGAACTGGTCTGGTAGAAATTATCCACAATACGAAGGTCCTTGAAACTGCTCATAAGAAAACGCTCCTTTGACTGAAATAAAAACAACTACCGGTGCTTAAAAGTATAGCATCCGGCAGCTGTTTTTGTCAAGAATGGACGGGAAAAGCTCCTGGTTCCGGTATATCCGGAAACCTTTTTTCCGAAAAAACAGATTGTACGATCAAACGTTATTTGTTTTGATTGGAACCGTTTGTTTTTCTGGTCAATCTTTGATAAGCCATATTCTGCAGTGCTTTTTTTACCGGGAAACTCAGCATGACGGCAAGGACGATAAAGATCCACAGATATTTTCTGCTGATAAACTGAAAGACGAGACATGCCAGAATAATGATAAAGGCGTTGTATAAAATCTCCAGTTTAAAATTTTCCCTTACGAGATCTTTCATGATGTCCACACCGTTTGAACTGTGCGGCGCGCTTTCAATAAAGTCTGCCGCGCCGGAAGGACCTGAACAGCTTCTGAAATCATCACTGCAGGCCTGTGCTGCCTCCGCATATGCAGAGGAACCGATGACATCCAGAACAGCTTTCCTGATACCGCCCACGGAATCATCTTTCAGGGGTATGCCGGCACCGATCTCTGTGACACGCCTTGCAACGGCAGCCTGCTCATTGGTCTGCGGATACAGAACCATAGGAGCCGCCATATACAGACTTTCGGATACACTGTTCATCCCGCAATGTGTGATGAAAGCACTTGCCCGGGAGAGGACATCCAGCTGATCCACATAGGGGCAGACTTTTATATTTTCGGGAAGCTCTCCCAGACTGCCGATGTCAACGGTTTTTCCGCAGGAGATCAGCACATCGATCTCAAGATCCTTTAAGGCGTCAATGCATTTGTGATAAAAATCAGGGCGGTCGTTGATTACGGTTCCCATCGAGATGTATACAAGCGGCCTGTCCGGATTTTTCTCCGGCTTTTTATCCGTAAACACAGACGGACCGACAAATACATAATGATCGGAAAAGCTCTCCGAAAACGGCTGGAAACGCTTTGAAGTATATACGACCGAATCTGTACTGTTATCGCTCTGGATCAGGGCAAACAGGCCTTTGTTTTTGTATCCGTAGGCCTTCAGTTTTTTCAATTCCCGCTGAACCCTGGGGAGCCCAAAGAGGAGATCCGCTATCTCTCGGGGAGAGCTCTTCATATAACCGGAAGACATCTGATTGAATGCAAATGTACTGGTTGAAACCACCATCGGCACATCATATTTCCAGGCGTTCAGTTTTCCCCAGAAACAGACAGAGTCCGTATATACCACATCCGGCCGGAATGCCTCAAACTCATCGTGCATAAAGTCATTCATGGCAAGAGTGGTGCGGATATCCTGGATTGACATTTCCGTCGTCGATACTTTTTTTAAATTCTCTTCCTGCTTTGCGTTAAGCTTCGGGAGGAAGGAATCGCAGGAAACAAAAACGGCTCCGGTTTTTTCGATCTTTTCCCTGAACTCATTGAAAGAGTAAAACCTGACCTCATCCCCACGGCTCACGAGCTCCGCAACAACAGGCAGCATCGGATTGGTGTGCCCGTGAGCGGGAATACAGAAAACAGCTATCCTTTTCATTTCTCTTCCTCTCTGAATGCCACGTTGAAGAATTCTGAAAAAGCAGACCTGGGAGGGATCGCAATACCGCGCTCTACATCACCAAGCAAAACGAGGGTATCGCCGGGGTTGATACCGAATATCTCTCGTGCCTGTTTGGGAATCACGATTTGCCCCTTTTCTCCGACAGTGGCTGTCCATGCGTACTTGCCTTTCAGTGTTTCCATTGTTTCCTCCAATAAGTATGATTTGTATAACTAATCATACCAAAACAGAACGCATTTGTCAATATAAAAGAGCGTCTTGTAAAACGGTCTGTTTTGATATATTCTACAGGAAACACCTGTGAATGTGAGGAGCAAAGATGATCATCGGCAACTCTATCTCTCTCGTTGCGGCGATTTTCACAGTTGCCAGCTCGTGGAGTAAAGATCAGAAAAGGATTTTTCTGTATCAGGCTGTGCAATGCTTTCTGCTTGCCATAGCCAATGTCTTTTTCATCTCCGTCAGCGGGGTTACCACCTATGCCCTGTGTGCCCTCCGAAACCTTTTGATAGCTTACGACCGATTTACCAATAAAGTCTGCATTGCTTTTCTGATCAGTGTAACGGCAATCGGCCTGTTTGCGAATAACAGAGGTTTGATCGGCCTGCTCCCTGTTTTAACCACAGCTATTTATACCATAGCGTGTTTTTATGTGAGGGAAACAAAGCCGATCAAGTTAAACATTATTGTCAATCTTACGCTGTGGGCTATTTACGATATCGCTATCCACGATTTTGTTTCCTTTACCGTGGACACCGTATCAGCCGGGACAGCAGTGGTCTCCTTATTTCGTTAAGACGTTTATTTTTCTTGCCATTACCGCCTCTTTTATGCTACAATCTCTTTCAGAATTTATATGGAGGTGCAATTGTATGAAAAACAATGCTGCCATATTCATTCCTTTCGGGGCTATCTAAGACCCCTTTTTATACCGGCATCCGTAACGGATGCCGCTTTTTGATCATATCCAGAATCACAACGGCTGACCGAAGGGGAAATGAGGAAATCATTATGCGGGAAAAAAGAACGCTGGATAAACTGAAAAACGCTGCTGCATATACCGGGGAACAGGTCAAGCAGGTGGCGAAAGAAGTTGCGGAGGACTGTGATAATGAGGTGCTCCGCAATGCAAGATCCTTTTACGGCGGAATTGCCCGGAAAGCGAAAAGAAAAGTATCCGACAAGGTAAGGGAAGCCTATAACGCATCAGAGGAAAAGCGGCAGGAAATGCTCCAGACACAGCAGCAGAGGGCGAAGGAAAGACGCAGCATGGTAAAAAGAGCAACTGTTATTTTAATCTGCATGATCGTTATCGCAACACTGCTGATCTCATTTGCTTTTTGGGTCGGGCACCGGATTTAACCTGTGACGGAATGATAGTCTGAGTTGTGCTTTATTGACATGTATAAAGAAAGCCGAAAGTATAGATGGTAAAGAAAAAATGGTGGATACTCCCCGCAATCCTGCTTCTAATCCTCGTCATAGCGTTTTTTGTTTTCGTTGCCGATTACTATCACGCAACCGACACAGCGATAAAAGCGCTGGAATCAGATAACGTTTTGATCAAACAAACAGAATACGGCTGGTTTTTCGACGGACCATCTTCTGACAGAGCGCTTATCTTTTATCCGGGGGCAAAAGTAGAAGAAACGGCCTACGCGCCTCTGCTACACAGACTCTCGGATAGCGATATCGATGTTTGCCTTGTGAAAATGCCTTTTCATATGGCGTTATTCGGCAAGAATACTGCGAGCAGGATCATGAAGCAGTATGAATATAAGCAATGGTACATCGGCGGGCACTCACTTGGCGGAGCCGTTGCAGCGAATTATGCCGCTGCACACGATCTGGACGGCGTTATATTACTTGCAGCGTTTCCGACCAAAGACGTGGATGAACCGATGCTGCTTATATACGGTTCGGAAGACGGAGTTTTGAATCAGGAACGAGTTGCTGCCGCAGATCGATTTGGAACGGTCAAAGAAATAGTGATTGACGGCGGAAACCATGCAGGCTTCGGCGAATACGGAGAACAGGCAGGGGATAACCCTGCGGATATATCCACAGAGGAACAGATACAGATAACCGTCGATGCAATTTCAAAGTGGCTTTCCTGAACAGGAAAAGTTTTCTTATTTCCAATAACCGGCGGTGATCGCCTTTTGCGGGCACATCTCCTGGCAGCAGAAGCAGCGGATGCATTTTTTGCGGTCGTATACGGGGGGATGATCTTTCCCATTCCGGAAGGACAGCGCTTTGCCCGGCACAGGACAGTGGGAAACACAGATCCCGCAGTGGATGCAACGTTCCGCATGAATCACGGGGCGCCGGGAGAAGCGGGCCAGCACGGACAGTGAACGAACCAGCAAATCCGTCTTTTTCCGGTCTACCTCAAAATCCGGATCTCCGAAGGTATCCGCAAAGACATCGAGCGGCATAGGATCGGCGTAAGCATCATCACCGGGCGTTGCCAACAGGAGTTCGATACGTTCGGCATGCCAGGTACCAAGACCCATGGCCTCTCCCTGCACATTGGTCTGGACGGTCTCCGGATCCATATGAATCAGCGCACAGAACACAGCATCCAGGGCGACGGGATCGATGGAAAACAGCAGCAGACCCATCGGCTTAGGAGTTCCGGCACCGGGGCCGTTCCCTTCCATGGCGACAACTGCATCCATGATATGCAGACGCGGTTTTACACAGCGGTGGATATCCACGAGCATCCTGGCAAATACCCCGTCGTTAGGGAATTTCAAGTGTTCCCGAGCTTTACGCGTACCACATAACAGGCCGAAGAGATTTTTCACGGCACCGGTCACACGCATCATTGCGTGTGTTTTCATTTTGCAGACATTGATAATGGCATCGGCTTCGGTGACCTCCCTTGCAAACCAGAATTCCTTCTCTGTCATACCTTCCGGAAAATCGACCCGAACTTCTTCTGACATGGGAGCGAGACAAGCGCCGAAGACCGGTTCATCCGAACGGAAGCCGAGACGTTCCAAAGCATGGGTGCCGGTGTCGTGCCCGGGAGAGTCTCCGAAGCGCACGGATGTGCAACCATATTCCTTCAGAAGCCGAAGCACTGCTCGCAGAACAGAGGGGTGCGTAGTGACTGCGCTGTCCGCCTCGGCGGGCTTGAGGAGATTCGGCTTGACCAGGACCCGCTCCTCCGGGCGAAGAAAGCTTTCGAGACCGCCGAGAGCACGGATCCCGGTGCGGACAGCTTCATAAACCTTTTCCGGTTCATAGTCACTGCAGGGTACCGCAATGACCCTGGATTTCTTTTCTGTCATGTTATTCCTCCCTGTAGGGTATCCTGAAATAATTCAGAGACTTTGTTAATTTGGAGAATCTAGAGATATATCACAAAGAAACGTGGCAAAGCCGAGATCATAGGCACAGATCTTATTTCCGAAGACTTCTTCCGGCCGACCGGAAACCTTACCATCCAGGACAGTCTGTGCGCCATCGTGAAGTCTGTCAATCAAATCGGGATATACGGGGATAGAAGCGTGTGACGGCCAGATCTCATCAAATCGCCCAGCCCAAGACTGCAGATGCTCCAGACTTTTGATATAGAGTTGCATGTTCCGGAACGGGCCGAACATGAAAATGCGACCGTCCTGGATGGGATCGCCGCTGATCAGGACACGATTCGATGTGTCGAGCAGAGCAATGCTTCCCGGTGTATGGCCGGGAAGATGGATGACCTCCAGTTTACGCTCTCCGAGGTCGATAACATCTCCTTCCAGGATCGGGATAATCTTCCCGGACCGGTTTCCGCGGCGGTAATTGGATTCTTCCGCAGGGTGCATATAGAAGGATTCAAACTGTTCGTTGCCCGCCACATGATCTCCGTCAGCATGGGTGTTCAACAGAGTTATGGGCAGATCCGTCAGCGAAGCAGCTATATCCCGTGCATTCTTACCATTTCTGCCGGAATCGATAAGCAAAGCACGTTCTGTTCCGGTGAGAAGAAAGAAACGAACACCGCTGTCCTCTATACGCCAGGAGTTATGATTGATTTGGATGATTTCATAATCCATATGTATGCCTCCCGTAAATAATCAGAAAAGGATTCTTGTTATTCTCATTTTCGTTCCTGCATCCCGGGAAAACTATACCATAATTCATCTTGGTTTTCCAATGTTTCCGATCCATTTCTTGCGTTGACTGATATCTCCTGAATGAATATAATAAAACTCTATTAAAAAATACGTCGATAGCACAGCATTAACGGAGTACAGAGAATGGAACAGAACAGTATCAGACTTACGCCTATGACACCTTCTATGTATCATCGCTATTTCAGAGAATATGAGAATGATCCAGATCTGTATCTGGATCCGAAAAAGTGTGTTGCATATGTCTACAATAAAGAGAAGGTAGATCAGTACATCCAACGACAGATCGATCTGAAGCGGATACCGCTTGCAATTCTATATGACGATGAGATCGTTGGCGAAGTCGTTATCAAGAATATTGAAAAGCAAATAAGTGCAACGATGGGACTCACCTTGAAAACTGCCAAATACAAGAATCGCGGAATCGGCACGCAAGCGGAGAGACTTGTCATTCAATATGTCTTCAATGAACTGGATATTCCCACCCTGTATGCGGATACGATCCGGACAAACACCAGAAGTCAGCACGTTCTGGAAAAAGTGGGCTTTGTCTTTATTTGGGAAGATAAAGATTTCAGGTATTATCGGATTGATAGGGATTCCGGTATCTAGGGATTCTGAATGATACAAGCAAAAGAATGGAGCACTTCGATATGAGGAGAACAATTGAAGGCCCCGGCGGGAAGATGAAACTTATCATCCTCCGGTATGGCAAAGGACCGGGAATTCTCTGGATTCACGGCGGAGGATACGTCCTCGGCATGGCGGCAATGGTATATTATTCAATGGGCAGAATGCTGGCAAAACAATATGGCGGGATTGTTGTTTCGCCGGAATACAGGCTGGCTAAGAAAGCTCCGTATCCGGCTGCACTGGAAGACTGCTATGCGGCACTGAAATATATGTATGATCACGCAGACGAACTCGGCATAGACAAAAACCGCATCATTGTCGGCGGTGAAAGTGCAGGCGGCGGTCTGGCAGCAGCAATCTGCCAATATGCGAGAGATAAAGGAGAGGTACCGATCTCTTTCCAGATTCCGCTTTATCCGATGCTGGACTGTGAAGACACAGATTCTTCCCGCGACAACCACGGACACGGGTGGAACACGAAACAAAATCACTGGGGTTGGAGCCTGTATTTGCGTGATCTGTACGGTACAGATCATGTATCGCCCTATGCAAGCCCTTCACGCGCCACGGATTACAAAGGCCTTCCACCCTGTTACACCTATGTGGAAGATGGAGAACCGTTTTATGATGAGACGCGGACTTACATCCGCAATCTGAACGAAGCCGGAATCGAAGCCCATGTGGATGTCTTTCACGGGAATACCCATGGATTTGATTATCTGTTCTGGACAGAAAATGCGAAAAAGGCAAAACAAAACCTGATTCATGCAGTAGAAAAGTATATGAGATAAAGAACGTTGTTAAAGCAATGAGATTTCCACTTCATCTGGAATGCGGATTCCCATTACAACAGAGGCCATATCAATAAAATCACACAGTTAAACATCCCGGACAGATTTGAACTGTGCGGGATGTTTTTTGATACTTTATCAGGTAGATGCAGAAGGAAAACAGTTTCGATTCAAAGTAGTTTCCCTTTCGATGATTTCACAATCGAGTTGTATCAGATGCTGTTCGGATGGATTGCCTTCAAGAATATTGAGCATCTCCTCAGCACTTTTCTGACCAATCTCAAACAAGGGCAGCGCAACGGTAGAAAGCCTTGGGCGGCTAACGGAAGAAATGTCCCGATTATCGAATCCAATCAACTGCAAATCCTGCCCAACCGTAATTCCGTGCAGACCGCAGTAATCCAAAACACCTACGGCCATCAAGTCATTCTGTGCAAAAATCGCTGTTACACCGTTTTCAATCAGTTTTTGACCAAGAATAAAACCGCTGTCCCTTTCCCAGTCTCCGACAAGGGTGAGAGATGGATTATAGGGGATTCCACGATCGAACAATGCTTTCATATGTCCGCGAGAGCGGTTTATGCTGTGGGAACTGTCTGTCGGACCGGTTATCATCCCGATTTTTTCGTTCCCATATTCCAGAAGACGCAAGGTGAGATCATAAGCTGCCTTTTCTTCATTGTAGATCACGGACGGAACACTTTCATCTTCAGAAATACAATAAGCACAGACAAACTTTGGTTCTGCATGATCAGAGAGAGGGACGACGACATGGCTGTGGCATCCTATATATATTATTCCGTCCACCTGTTTTGTAAGCATATCTTCCACGGCAGAATGAACTAAAAAGATACTTTCTTTCTGATCTCGAGGGCCATTACCGTAACGCTTATAAAACCTCAGATTGCCGAGAATGTAGTGGTAATCCGATTCTTCCAATTTCTGGGCGATGCCGTCCACAATCTCAGGTGCATTAAAAACAGTCAGATCTTCTGTAATAATACCAATGGTGCTGCTATGGCCCTTTTTAAGATTGCGGGCATTTAGATTTGGCCTGTAATTCAAATCCTTTGCAACGGACAAAATCTTTTTCCTGGTTTTTGCGTTGACGCCGCTTTTCCCATTCAGAACCTTGCTGACAGTTGCAATAGACACACCGGCCTTTTCAGATATTTCTCGGATTGTAGCCATCATGACCTCCGTGGAAACATTTTCCTGTTCATCATAGCACAAGTATGAAATACAAGCAAATCAAAAGTAAAATCTGTATAAACTGCACAAATATATGGGCTGATTTTTGTCAAAAACTACTAATTTACAATGCTAAAAAGATAGTGTATGATATAGTAAACGTTTAACATAAAAACGCGAAAAAGTCCTGCAAGCGCCTATAAAAACATGAATTAAGTAAAACGATTAACATCAGTGGGAGGAAACTATGAAACAAAAGAATATTCATTCTCCCGCGTTGAGCCGTATAACCATTACAGATTCTCTTTTCAATCACTATGTTTCAATAGTTGCAAAAAAACTTATTCCCTACCAATGGAACGTTCTGAATGACTGCGAACCCGAGACAGAAAAATCCTATTGTATTGCAAATTTCCGTATTGCGGCAGGTGAATTGCAGGGCAGACACAAAGGCATGGTATTCAGTGACACGGATCTTTATAAGTGGCTTGAAACATTAGCCTATTGTATTGAAAGAGGTGAGGCGCTGGCCTATGTGCCACATGCTGATGAGATGATTGATCTGCTTTCCCGTGCACAGGAACCTGATGGATATCTGAATACTTATTATTCTATCAATTGCCCTGACAGGAAGTGGACGAATTTTACTGAAGGGCATGAACTGTATTCTGCTGGCCATCTGATTGAAGCAGCAGTCGCTTATTATAAAGCTACAGGAAAGGCAAAGCTGCTTGAGATCGCTGCCCGATTTGCGGATCTTATCTGTGAAAGATTCGCTCCGGGAGGTACATTAGAAAATGCCTGCCCGGGCCATCAGGAAATTGAGCTTGCTTTAATCAGGCTCTCTGCCTGTACGGGAGAAAAAAGGTATGCTGACCTCGCCAGGCATTTTCTTGAAGTGCGCGGTAATGCTTCAGAATTTCTAAAGAAGAATCTTGATGAGCAGGGCAGGGACAGAATCTTTCCGGAATTCTATGATTATGATGCGCTCTATGCGCAGTCACATCTTCCGCCGACAGAGCAAAACACGGCAGAAGGACATGCAGTACGTGCAATGTATATGTATTCGGCAATGGCAGATGTTGCTCGTGTTTACGGTGACGAGGATATGGCAGAAAGCTGTATCCGGCTCTGGAGGAATCTGACAGAAAAACGGATGTATATAACGGGAGGCATCGGATCATCCGGCCATCTGGAACGTTTTACGGTAGATTATGATCTGCCGAATGACAGAATGTATTGTGAAAGCTGTGCTTCTGTGGGCTTGATGATGTTCGGCCAGCGTATGGCTGCACTCACCGGTGAAGCGAAATACTATGATGTCGTGGAACGGGCTTTGTGCAACACAGTTCTTGCCGGGATTGCCGCGGAAGGAGACAAATACTTTTACGTCAATCCTTTGGAAGTATGGCCGGCAAACTGCCTTTCCGGCACATCAATGGCACATGTCAAGCCGTTGCGGCAGCCGTGGTTTGCCTGTGCATGCTGCCCGGCCAACATCGCACGCACTCTTGCTTCTGTAGGCCAATATATTTACGCACAGGATGAGAAGAGCGTTTACATCAATCAGTTTATTTCTTCTGAACTGATCACAGAAATTCGTGGAACGACGATTGCCCTGAAGCTTCGTTCTGAACTCCTGCAAGCAGGAAAAGTTAATATTATCATTTCAGAAGGCAGAAATCAGCCGGTTACTTTGCGCGTTCGTATACCTCCCTATATGGAAGATCCTGTCTTTCTCTTCAACGGCAATCCAATTACACCATTGATTGAGAGCGGCTATGCTGTTGTTGCTGTTTCCCGGGAAGAAGAACAGAATCTCGAAATCCATGCCAATGTGAAACCGTACTGGGCTGCAGCCGATAAAAATATCCGTGCCGATGCCGGAAAGCTTGCTCTGATGTTTGGCCCCTACGTGTACTGCCTTGAGGAAGTTGATAACCGGGAGAATCTTGCGAATGTCTATGTTTCCCCTCAGGCAGAGATTGTTCCCGTCGCGAATTCTACAGGGCTCCCCGGTACGCTTCCGTTGCTATGTTTCTGTGGGCAGCGACTGGATCCCGGGTTGGATTCCGGAGAACCATATGGGAAGCCGCATTTTCAATTTACACCGGAAAGCTTTACAGCAATTCCTTATGGCTTGTGGTGCAACCGCGCACCTGGTGAAATGATGGTCTGGCTTAAGGCGATTCTTACCATTCCGTTGGTGACAGAATCAGAAAGAACCAGGTAATTAATGAATTATGCATTGGCAGGAAGTCGATGTGTAAGATATATTATTATATTTTTTAGAAAGGAAAAACAGATTATGAAGAAACTTCTTGCAATCCTGCTCTGCATCCTGCTGGTCTCCAGCATCGTGGCTGTCAATGCATTTGCTGACGATGTAGTGGAAATCACCTACTCCTACTGGGGCACGCCTGAAGAGGCTGCGTCTGTTCAGGCGGTCGCTGACAAGTTCAATTCCGAGCAGGACCGCATCCATGTAACGGTCCTTGCAATCCCAAATGAAGAGTACACTACAACTTTGAACTCCATGGCGGCCGGGAATCAGCTCCCTGACTGTGGAATCATGAACGAGAACGGCGTTCTGGACTTTGCTGCTGACGGGCTTTTGGCGGACATCTCCTCCATGTATGAAGGTGCAGCATCTATGCCTCTGGATGCTATCACATTCAAAGCAGATGGGAAACCAGTTGCTTATTCCGCAGCAAATGAAATCCTGTTCCTGTACTACAATAAGGATATGTTTGATGCTGCTGGTGTAAAGTACCCCGATCCTGCAACGCCTTACACCTGGGATGAGTTCGTTGAGACTGCAAAACTCCTGACGCTGGACGGAAATGGAAACAACGCAACATCTCCTGATTTTGATGCCAATAACATCGTTCAGTACGGCTGCAATGTCGATAACTGGACATGGCAGCTGGAAGTGTGGGCGCTGTCCAATGGCGGTGCGTGGTTTGCACCTGACGGATCTGCCTGCACCATCAATACTCCAGAAGTCGCTGAGGCAATTCAGAAAGTTGCTGATCTTTACCTTGTTGATCACGTAATGCAGTTCCGTGACGGCCTCGAGGACTCCGGCATCCAGTCCACCATTGCTGCAGGGAACGTGGCAATGGCTACCGGCGGCACCTGGAATGTCGGAACCTGCATGAATCTGGCTGAATTCCCTTATGGTGTTGCTCCTCTGCCAATGATGAAGAAGGAAGTTACCATCTGCACAGGCGGACCGCAGGTTGTATTTGCTCAGGGCAATCATCAGGCTGAAGCTATGGAATTTATCAAATGGTATACCAAGGAAGAGAACAGCTGGGATTCCCTCATCGCAACCGGTATCTGGATGCCTATTCTGGAAGAATACTATGTGAATGAAGAGATGACCCACAAATGGGTCGACAATCCCAACTTTAGCATGGGCTATGAAAACTTCAAGACCTCCGTTGTGGACTATGCCCATGACTATGCCGTTTCCACATGCTGGTACTATGTACCGCATACCAATGAGTTCCTGGAGTATCTTCGTTCCGAGCTTGGATCTGTATGGACAGGCGCCGTCACAGCTGCTGATGCTCTGAATCATGCAGAAGCACATCTGATCGAGATCTTTGAAGGTTATTGATCCGGATTGTTAAATTGAACCATCCTTTTTGTGGGTGTCCGTTCCCCCGCGGACGGGCACTCACTTTTTCATATTGAAAGCGTTCCTTTTGAGAACACCATGGAATCGAGGTGATTGTATTGGCCAGACGACCAAAACACCGCAACGCACTTTTGCGGAGTGAAACCCGCACGGCCTATCTGTGCCTGATCCCTTCCATCGTTGGTTTAATTTTTCTGACATATATCCCGTTGATGGAGGTTTTCGGTCTTAGCTTTTTCAGCTGGAAAGGCAACGGATTTACCGGGTTCAAATTTGTCGGTTTGAACAATTATGTCCGGCTTCTGACAACGGATCCTTATTTTAAACAGTCTGTGCTGGTTACGCTTTACTATACTTTTATGGCCGTAATCGGCAGTATGGTTTATTCTCTGATCATAGCACTGCTTTTAAATCGGAAAATTCCTGCGCGGGGCTTTTGGCGGGCAATATTCTATTTGCCCTACCTTTTGCCTGCGGTTGCAGTTTATCTTGGATGGAACTGGCTGTATAACATCAATTACGGCTTGTTCAATTTCATCATAAACAGAGTTTTCGGGCTACCGAGGATAGGCTTTATCAATGATGCCAAACTGGTTGCCCCATCTCTTGCTCTGATCTCTGTATGGCTGTCAGGAAACCTGATAGTCATCTTTCTCGCCGGGCTGCAGAACGTTCCGCGTTCCTATCTGGAAGCAGCGGAAGTAGATGGGGCAAACGCCTGGCAGAGATTCTGGCGAATCACAATGCCGATCATGAGCCCCATTATTTTCTATAATCTGCTCATGGCATTGATTACAAACCTTCAGGTTATTACACCTGCGTTGGCTCTTACAAAGGGAGGCCCCGGTTCCTCCTCACGGTTTGTATCTTATGTGATGTACCAGTATGCCTTTGAAAATCGGAAATTCGGTTATGCCGCAGCAGTTTCTGTTATGCTTTTTATCCTGATAGGTATCTTTACGGCTATTCTTTTTGCCACCAGCAAATCATGGATGTTCCAGCAGGGAGGGGATGAAAATGAATAGGTCTTCAGGCCTTTCCGGAAAAAAGAGGAAGGAAAAGGCTGTTGATGCTGTCTGCTTTATTCTGATACTCTTTTTTTCTGCACTCTGTTTGTTACCGATCTGGTGGATCTTCCGTTCATCGCTGATGACAAACAACCAGCTTTATGCAAATGATGTCCCGTTTTTTCCACCGGACTGGCTGTTTTCCAACTATCCCCAGGCACTGATAAATTTTCCGTTCTGGACGTATCTGAAAAACACCATGACAATTATTGTGCCGTCCGTAATTGCAGGGACTGTTACAGCAGTTCTGGGAGGATATGCCTTTGCCCGAATGCGATTTCCGGGAAAGCGATTTCTCTTCACGCTGGTTATCGGCTCTATGTTCCTGCCGGTTATGGTCACACTGATTCCCCTTTACATCATGTGGACGAATATTCTGAAACTCAATGGTACCTACTGGCCTCTGATACTGCCCTATTTCTGCGGGGGAGGTGCCTTTAACATTTACTTGATCCGACAATTCATCATGACTATCCCGCGGGAACTGGATGAAGCTGCTACGATTGATGGTGCAGGGCATTTTCGGATTCTGATCTACATCATAGTGCCTGCAATCAAAGCTGCGATGATTGTTGTAGCTCTTCTTCTTTTTACACAAATGTGGAATGACCTGATTCAACAATCCCTGTATATTCATGATGCCAGAAGATTTACTATTGCTCTGGGATTATCTCAGTTTAAGGGCTCTCTGAAACAGGATTATTCAGCTATCATGTGTGCTACATGCATGTCATTTGCGCCGGGCATCCTTTTCTATCTCTTAGGTCAGAAATATTTTGTTGAAGGTATTGCGCTTACAGGACTGAAAGGTTAAACATGAATCTGCTCACTAATTCTATCAGTCAAAACCGACAAGACCGGCCTGCACCTGCTTCCGGATGGCATCGGGCCGGCTTTATGGCATGGAATCATTTCTGGAAGCTCATCGCAGCGAATATTCTGTTTGTGGTGTTTTCACTTCCCGTCGTCACACTTCCGGCAGCTCTCGTTGCGCTGGACAGAGTTTGCGTGGTCATTTACCGGGACGGAAACATTTTTCTGTGGTACGAATTCTGGAGAGAATTCCGACGGAGCTTTATTCGTTCTTTACTCCCCGGGCTGGGCTTTGGGATGCTGCTGTTTGGCGGGTATTTTTTTATGAGCCTTGGAAACGGAAACTCGCAGTTGGGATTTGTTGCAATTATGTTCTGGGCACTTGGAATATTTATGACTGCCGCGGCATTGGCGGTGGGAGAGTTCTTCTTCATCATGATTTCCACGCTGGATATCCGAAACTTTAACGCGTTGAAAAATGCAATCATCTTCTGTGCTGCCAGGCCGGGGACTGTTCTAGCCATTCTTTTTCTTCTGCTTTTCCTGTCAACTTCCGCGGCAGCTCTGATGCCACTGATCGGATCAGCTCTGATTTTTTTTGTTTGGATTGTTGGTGCCCAATATCCCATCTGCTATATGGTTTATGCTCTGATAGAGGAGATGATCCTGATTCCCTATAAGGAACAGAATAAACAATGTTCCCATCCGCAGGCTATAATCTTCAACTAATATCCATTTTCGCAAATGGATATTTTTTATTATTGCCAATCAAATTAAAATAATGTATAGTTATTCAACGAATTACAGTATGAAATAAGGTTGGTATGTTCCATGAGAGATGAATCCTTGCTGGAACGCCTGACTCAGATCTGGGGCGTAGCCGGCTATGAAAACGAGGTGCGCAACACAATCCGTGCCGAGATTACACCATATTCCGACGAGCTGTGGGAAGATGCTGTCGGCAATGTGATTGCCCTTAAACGAGGCAATGGCGAGAACAAAAAGAAAATCATGTATGCCGCGCACATGGACCAGATCGGCTTTATGGTTAAATCCATCGAAGAAAACGGTCTTCTCCACATCTGCAACATGGGCTGGAACTGGGCGGGGAGTGCCTACAATGAACGCGTGATCTTCCGCAACGGCACCGTTGGCGTAGTCGGATGTTACGGCCCGATAGAAGAAGCGAAAAACAGCATTGAAAAGCTTTTCGTCGATATCGGAGCGAAGGACAAGGCAGATGCGCAGAACATGGTGAAAATAGGGGACTGCTGTACCTATCACGGACCTTATATGCATCTAGCAGGCGGCCAGATCTGTTCTGTAGCACTGGATGACCGGCTTGGCTGCTATCAACTCATTGAGTCTCTTAAGGAAAATTCCGGAACGCTACCAAATGATGTATATTACTGCTTTGTTGTGCAGGAGGAGCTCGGATGCCGCGGCTCTCAGGTTGCCGCACAGCAGATCAAACCGGATATAGGCATTGCAGTAGATATAACACCTGCTCATGACTATCCGAATGACCTGACCGGCAGCAATAAAATCGGCGCGGGCATCGGAATCAAAATCTGCGATCCGTCGGTTGTGGCGGATGAGATGGTTGTTTCTGTCATGGAAAAACTTTGCGCCGAAAACGGTATCCCCTGCCAGCGTGAAGTGATTGACCGCGGCGGGACGGATGCTTCCAGCATAAATCTCATCGATGCCGGGGTGCGGACAGGCGGTATCTGTGTTGTGACACGTTATCCCCATTCCCAAAGCAGTGTTGTCTCAGCGGAAGACGTGGAGTCGGGCATTGACCTGATGAATGCCTTCTCTGCCTATGATTTCAGTCAGCAATAAATTTGATATAAGGAGAAAAACAATGAAAAAGCTTCTCGCAGTTATCCTCGCGCTCTGCCTTGCGGCCGGGCTAACCACATCTGCATTTGCAGCAGCACCCGATCTTGTCATTGCGGTTGACGCAGATGTTGACACCCTGCATTTCTCTGACCACTCAACTACCGTCGAAATTAACGTCCTCAACCAGATTTTTGATCCGCTCATTTATATGAATCCGGACGGATCGGAAGCTCCCGAACCTCGTATTGCCGAGAGCTGGGAAATCAGCGATGACGGCCTGGATTATACCTTCCATATCCGTCCGGGCATCAAATTCCATGATGGCAGTTCTCTCACTGCGGCAGATGTTGCCTTCTCTCTGGAGATGTACATGGTTTCTGAGTATCAGGGTGCCTTTGTTGAGGGGCTTGACACAGTAGAAGTTCTCGATGATTATACTGTCGTCTGCCATCTAGCCAATCCGTTTTCACCCTTTATGCTTGGCCTTGCTTCCTGCTATATTGCTTCAAAAGCATACCATGACGCCGTCTCTGCTGAAGAGTTTGCATCCGCGCCTGTCGGCTGCGGCCCTTATCAGTATGTCAGTCGTGCTGCCGGCAGTAACATTGTACTCAAGGCTTTTGAAGATTACTATGGGGGTGCCCCGTCCATCAAGAATCTAACCTTCAAGGTGATTCCCGATACTACGACAAGCGCAATTGCCCTTCAGACCGGTGAAGTAGACTTTGCGGAAATTGATTCTTCCAACCTTGTCATGCTCGAGCGCAATCCTGCTGTCACCATTTCCGAAGCTCCGACATCAGGCTTCACTTTTGTTTCTATGAATACCGAAAAAGAGCCGTTCAACAACGTCGCATTCCGCCAGGCAATCAACTATGCCATCAACCGTGAAGAGCTCATTGAAATCTGCTACGACGGCAAAGCCGAAGTCAATTCCAATATGTGTGCCAAAACTCGTTTCGGATATTCCGACAGTCAGCTTCAATACACCTATGACAAGGAGAAGGCTATAGCTCTTCTTGCCGAAGCCGGAATTGAAACACCCTATGATCTGGGTACCATTCTTGTCGCGGAGAAGTATCAGAAGATTGCTGTTGTTCTTCAGGAAGATCTTGCTGACATCGGGCTGAATACCACGATCCGTACAGAAGAATTCAACACCTATATTAAATCCCTTACCAGCGGGAATTATGATCTCTGCGCTCTTGAGATGACACTCGAAGGCGACACGCAGCAGCTCGCTCTCGCTTTCACGACCGACTGGATCGGCATGGCTAACAACGCCCGCTACTCTGATGAACAGATGGATGCTCTCTTTGCAGCAGCCGCAGTGGAAACCGACGTAGAAAAGCGTGCTGAAATCTTCAACGAAATCTTCACGAAGGCGCAGAATGAGGCAATTTATGCCGTCATCTGCAATCCTGAAATACTCTATGCATACAACGCAAATCTCACGGTTCCCGCCTTTGTGCTCGAAGGATATTACTACGTCAACCAGTTCTCCTGGGCATAAAATAATCTGATAATAGTAAAAAGGGGAGGGGTTTATCCCCTCCCAACTATTAACTACATACTACTATGCGAAAATACATTTTCAAAAGAATTCTATATATGATTCCCGTTCTTCTCGGAGTGGCATTCCTGGTTTTTGCTATTCTCGCGCTTACCCCTGGTGATCCGGGATCCATCATCCTTGGAATTACGGCGAAGCAGGAGGATATTGCTGCACTCAATGCGCAGTTTGGGTACGACAAGCCTTTTCTGATCCGCTTTTTCAATTATATCCGGGATCTTGTGCTTCATTTTGACCTCGGTACCTCGTACTCGCGACGGCAGCCTGTTGTCAATGACATTATTGCCCGCTTTCCGAATACGCTTCGGTTAGCCCTAATGTCTATGGCGCTTTCGGCTTTTATCGGAGTTTCACTTGGGATCCTCTCAGCAGTCCGACAGTACAGCACACTTGACCATGTCCTGGTTGTGGTTGCCCTTGTTTTTGCATCTGTCCCCGGTTTCTGGTTGGCATTGATGCTGTTGATGTTTTTCTCTCTGCATCTCAAGTGGCTTCCTTCTTTCGGTGCCGATACATTGAAGCACTTTATTTTGCCTACAATTACAGTCTCTCTGACATCGGCTGCGGGGCTGCTGCGACTTACACGTGCTTCCATGCTCGAAACCGTCCGTCAGGAGTATATCCGTACGGCACGGGCAAAGGGAGCGGGAGAGAAGGTCGTCATCTGGCGTCATGCGCTGCGTAATGCGTTAATACCGGTCATCACAACGATGGGTACAAGTTTCGGAGCATCGCTCGGCGGTGCCATTATTGCTGAAACAGTCTTTGCTATGCCAGGGATGGGCACACTGCTCACCAGCGCTATTCGACAGAAGGATGTGCCTGTTGTTATGGGGGCTACGCTGTTTCTCGCACTGCTGTTCAGCCTCGTGGTGCTCGTGGTGGATATTCTCTATGCTTTTATTGATCCCCGCATCCGGGCTAAGTATGAGAATGGGGGGAAAAGCCGTGAATAAACAGCGCTCCAGACGCCGTGCCCAGGTATCCGAGTTCTGGCGCCGCTTCCGAAAAAACAGGACTGCGGTTATTGGTCTGTGTATTATGGCGCTTATCCTCTTCATCGTCATTTTTGCCGATGTCATTACGCCGTATTCCCGCTGCATTACACAGGTCGGATCCGAACGGCTGCAAGGCCCGAGCAGAGCGCATTTCTTCGGAACAGATGAATACGGACGGGATCTCTTTGCCCGCGTTATTCACGGTTCCCGGTATTCGCTGTTTATCGGTGTTGTTACGAGCCTGATGGCGCTCGTCATCGGGGCGGTACTCGGTGCGAGTGCGGGATACTTCGGAGGTGTGATCGACAATGCCATCATGCGCGTGGTAGATGTTTTCATGTGTGTTCCGCCAATCCTGCTGTCTCTGGCAGTTGTTGCGGCACTCGGCACCAACTTGCGCAACCTGATCATCGCAATGACGATCTCTTGTATCCCCGGCAATGTGAGGCTTATCCGTTCCGTGGTGCTCACTGTTGCCGAGCAGGATTATGTGGAAGCAGCCAAATCTTACGGTACCGGCAATGCAAGGATTATTTTCCGCTATGTTATCCCGAACGCCATTGCCCCCATTGTTGTTAACACTACCATGATGATCTCTGATATGATTCTATCTGCTGCCGGCCTGAGCTTTATCGGCATGGGTATTCAACCGCCTGCACCGGAGTGGGGGTCACTCCTTTCCAATGCGCAGACTTATCTTTTCGCTGCACCCTATATGCTGATTTTTCCCGGCATTTTTATTGTTATTACCTCTCTGGCGTTTAATCTCGTGGGAGACGGTCTCACGGATGCACTCGACCCCAAGCTGAAGGACTGAGCCATGAAAAACAATATTTTGGAAATCAAAAATCTCTCCATTCAATATCATACGGATCTGGAGACAGTCTATGCCGTCAACGATATTTCTCTGGATCTTGCCGAAGGAGAGACACTCGGCCTCGTCGGAGAAACGGGCGCGGGCAAAACATCGACCGCTCTCGGCATTCTCGGTCTTCTCCCGAAGCGCACGGCGCGCGTCACCGCAGGTGAAGTATTTTTTGAAGGTCGCGATCTTCTGAAACTCTCGGAAAAAGAGATGCTTGAGATACGTGGAGTCAAGATCTCTATGATTTTTCAGGACCCGATGACCGCGCTCAACCCTGTCCTTGCGGTTGGCAGCCAAATAGCCGAAGCTATTGAACTGCATAACACGAAGAATCTCTCAAAACCGGAGATAGATCGTCTTGTCGATGAGACTCTTGAGATGGTCGGTATTCCGGCTGAACGCAAAAAGGAATATCCTTACCAATTCTCCGGCGGCATGAGACAGCGTGTCGTCATAGCCATGGCCTTGATCTGTAATCCGAAGCTCCTGATAGCCGATGAGCCGACGACGGCTCTCGATGTTACCATTCAGGCCCAGATTCTCTCTATGATCTGTGATCTGCAGCGCAAGCTCGGCACTTCAGTCATACTTATTACTCATGATCTCGGTGTTGTTGCCGAAACATGCGACAAGGTTGCCATTATGTATGCCGGTGAGATCGTGGAATACGGCCGTATGGAGGATATCTTTGCCGGGCCTCTCCATCATCCCTATACCGAAGGATTGTTTGGCTCTATCCCGAATCTGAAGGAGAACAGCCGGCGCCTTCATCCGATTGAAGGTCTTATGCCGGATCCAACCTGTCAGCCGGAAGGTTGCCGCTTTGCACCGAGATGCAAATACTGTAAAGATGTTTGCAGGCGTTCCGTGCCTCCCGTATTTACAGATGAAAAAGGCTCCGGCATTGCCTCTCAAACGGAAGCCCCGCACCTGATTCGATGCCACTTTGCGGAGAAATTGGAACCATGAATGATGAACTCATACAGGTCAAAAACCTGAAAAAATACTTTAAAACAGGCAGAGGTCTCCTCCATGCGGTAGATGATGTCTCCTTTTCCATTGAAAAAGGAGAGACCATCGGCGTCGTCGGAGAATCGGGATGCGGGAAATCGAGCCTTGGCCGCACGGTTCTTCGTCTCAACGAGCCCACCGGAGGGCAAATCCTTTACCGCGGGCAGGATCTTGTCGGCCTTTCTGCACGGGAACTGAAGCAAATCCGCCCGAAAATGCAGATGATCTTTCAGGATCCCTATTCCAGCCTCAACGGGCGCATGACAGTCCGTCAGCTGATTGCTGAACCACTGATTGTGAACAAAGTCTGCCGCAGCCGCAGTGAGATCGATGAACGCATAGACCGTATGATGGAAACCGTTGGCCTGGCTTCCCGTCTCGACATGGCTTATCCGCACGAACTTGATGGAGGCCGCCGCCAGCGCATCGGCATTGCTCGCACGCTGATTTTGGAACCGGAGTTTGTCGTCTGTGATGAACCGGTCTCAGCGCTGGACGTTTCCATTCAGGCACAGATTCTCAACCTTCTGATGGATCTGCAGGAAGACCTCGGCCTGACCTACATGTTCATTACACATGATCTTTCGGTTGTCCGGCATATTTCCAGGCGAATTATGGTTATGTATCTCGGCAAATGCGTGGAAATGGCGGATTCCCAGCGAATATTTGACAACCCATTGCATCCTTATACCAAAGCACTGCTGGCGGCTATTCCAATCCCTGGTATTGAGAGCCGGCATAAACACCGTGAACTCCTGCAGGGAGAAGTGACAAGCCCGGTAAACCCCAAACCCGGCTGTCGTTTTGCTGCCCGCTGTCCACATGCCTCTTCCGCCTGCCTTGAGAGCGACATCCCTATGCAGGAAGTCGAACCCGGACATTTCACGGCGTGTAAGCTGTATAGTTAAGTGAGGAGAAAACGAGCATGCAAGACTATCCTTGGCCTTATGATAATGAGCTTGGTAAAATAGAAACCACCGAAACCGATGTCCTTGTCCTCGGGGGCGGAATGGCAGGTTGTTTTGCTGCCATCGCGGCTGCACGCCGCGGCCAGCGCGTTATTCTTGTGGAAAAAGGTGCTGTTGAAAAATCCGGCTCTGCCGGAACCGGATTTGACCATTGGGAAAACGCCTGCACCAATCCGTGTTCCGGGGTTACACCCGAAGAAATTGCATGGGCTTTCGTCGATGAGCAGTGTGGGTACAGCAATGGTATTGTCAATTACATCGGCTGCCGCGAGGGATATGACCGCCTTCTGGATATGGAGCGATTCGGCGGAAAAATCCGCGACACGGAGGATGATTTTGCAGGAGCTGAATTCCGCGACGAAAAGACGAAGTTCCTCTTTGCCTACGACTATAAAAATCGATTTACCTTCCGTGTCTGGGGTTCTACCTTTAAACCTGCCCTCGTCCGGGAGATGAAGCGTCTCGGGGTTCGTATTTTTGACCGGACGGAAGCCACTGCTCTCCTCCTTTCTTCAACATCGGATGGTAATCAGCGCGGAGCCGGAGCTGTGGGTATGAATGTCCATACCGGGAAAATCATAGTTTTCCGGTCAAAGGCAACCGTTCTGTGTATGTCTCGGCCAGCTCGCGTATGGCTCTTTGACCCCGACCAGGTTGGTTTGTGCGAATTCCGACCGATGCAGAGCATCGGCAGTGGGCATGCAATGGGCTGGCGTGCAGGCATGGAATTCACGATGATGGAAAAAAACGTCCGTGCAGAATTTTCGGCCGCCGGGCGCAGTTTTCCGCCTTACGGCACCGGCAACAACCATAACACCTGGTATGCTGCCACTATGGTTGATGCCACCGGGCGTGAAATTCCGTATGTCGACCGTGACGGAAATGAGTTGCCTACGGTTTCAGCCCGATATTACCCTGCGGAAGGACAGAAGTTCTTTCTCAAAGGCGGAGTAATTGACAATCCCAAATACGAATACCGCGGTCCTGAAACGCTTCCCTATGAGGAACTGGAAAAACGCGGCTATCAGCTCCCGTTCTATGCCGACCTTAGCCGTATGCCTGATTATGAGCGTAAAGCCATCTGGGGTTTGATGGTAGGAGAGGAAGGCAAGACTAAAATTCCTATATACGACAACTATACCAAACGCGGTTTTGATCCTTCCAGACATATGCTCCAGTGCTACGGCACCGGCTGGACGTCAGCCAGCTTCTTAGATCAGGAACGCCAGTTCTTTGGCGCACCTGGCGGCATTATGCATGACTGGGATCTGATGACGAACCTACCCGGTATTTTTGCCGGCGGTGATCAGCTGTTTGCCACTGACTGTGCGGGTTTTGCCTGCTCCACAGGGTATTACGCCGGACGGAAAGCTGCTGCCTTTGTCTCGGCAAATCCGGATCTTCCTTCAGCAGACCCTACTTTTGTTGAACAGGAGGCAGAACGCCTGCTTGCCCCGCTTCTTGTTCCGCAGGAGGAGGGGTATCACTGGAAAGAACTGAACAAAGCCATCTCCAAAGCCATGCAGAACTACTGCGGAGGTGTCAAATGCGAAGCACTGCTGAACGAGGGCCTTGATCTCCTCACTTCTTTCGAAAAGGAAGTTGTACCCCGGCTCTCAGCTTCCAACCCACATGACCTTATGCGTACACATGAAGTGCTGGATATTCTCACGGTTGCAAAGATGGTTCTATATGCATCTCTTGCAAGAAAGAACAGCGTTCCCGCTCTTTGTTTTGAGCGCAGTGACGCTCCTGTTGAATCTCCGTCTGAAGCCAGGCACGTTGTTATTTCTCAAAAGGACGGCACTGTTAAAATTCGCGAAGTACCGCTCAACTATTTCGGTGATCTGCAGAATGAGTATGAAGCCCGCAATCAGGACTACATCCTCCACGAGGCAGACCTGATAAAGTGTCCCCCGCCCCTAACTGGCCAGATTCAAAACAGTGACTCTGTTACCTCCATTGTTCCTTACGCATTACCGATTGCAAACTGTTCTCCTATCCCCTGCAGTGCCAGACCGATCCGGTACGACAGCTCCCTATGCATCGGCTGCAACAGATGTGCTTCCGTCTGTCAGTGCGATATTCTTATCCCTTCGCCGGTAAAAGGAGAACATCCCATCGTCATGTATCCCGGTGAATGCTATTACTGCGGAGCATGCGTTATGGTATGCCCGTGCAAAGGTGCCATCCGACTGGAACATCCGCTGATGAACCGCGCCAAATTCGTTCCCGTAAAAGCATAAGGTGTTTTCTCAATAAAGGAATAACCCCATATAAATGGGAAACGGCAGCCGGCTCTCTATGAGAGTCAGCTGCCGTTATAATATTCGGTGAGTTACTCCAGATAGGGCAGGAGAGCCTCCAACACGGGAGCATATCCATCCCCATACATATGCATTCCCTCAATGCTGTATTCTGCTTTCATATTACCCTGCGCGTCTGTGATTCCTGCACTACAGTCGATGAACGTGGCACCGACTTCCTCTGCCAGACGGGAAACAGAAGCATTTGCGGAAGAGATTCTGGCATTTGTCCGTGCTTTAAGTGCTTCTTTTATGTAAGGGTTACATTCTGCTACAACCGGATTAACAGGATAGTAAGCCATCATGTATATTTTTGCCTGCGGGAGATGTGCCCGGATTCCTTGCAGGATCTGCCGATAGCGGGCAATCAGTGCTTTTTCATCATAATCCGGAGCGTTGAGATCGTTGGTTCCGATATTGATGAATATTTTGCTCGGTTTCAGGGCATACACACAGACATCCATGCTTTCCAGCAGCTCCTGTGTTGTAAAGCCTCCGATTCCGCGGTTATAGATTGTATAAGGGAGCTGTCGATCCAGAAGCAGCTCATAAATCGGGAACTGCTCCATCAGACTGCTGCCGACGAAAAGGATCTGCCCTTCCCGCACCAGCTTGTTCAGGTGCCGATATCTCTCCAGCTTCTCACGTTTTTCTTCCTGTGCTCGCGTCATAAACATACTGCGGACAGAGACTTGCAGCGCCTCTATTTGTTCAGGAGACAGGCCTTGCCCTATTTGCTTCAGTTCATCCATGTTCTTTCTCTCCTTTTTCGTTATACTGCGTTACGGTGTTATAATACCATATTTGATGCATAATAAAAATGCTGAAACAAAGATTTTCGTCTCGCCTGTCTCGCCCCTTTCGCCCGTCTCGCCCTCGCTCTGCGCATGCAAAAGTCAGGGCGAAAGGTCAAGAGGATACCCTAAAGGCTTTTTCAGGAAGTACCTTGTGATTGGACAGTATCAATGATATATTAAGAGCGAACCCATTCATCACGATAATACTGGAGGAGAATGTGCCAGAATACCGCTATAAAATCATAAACGGGAAGCGAATACCGGAGCACCGGGCGGTTATAGAAGAACTGCTCGGCATTACGCTGAGAGAAGACCAGGTGGTGCACCATATCAACGGGATCAAAACGGACAACCGGCCGGACAATCTGCAGGTGATGAACAGGAAAGAGCACTCCCGCCTGCATGCTTCAGCTATGCCTCAAACCCCGGAAAAGATCCGGAAAGTCAGTGAGGCGCGAAAGGGCAAGAGCAACCCGGAGGCAAGAGCGCTGACAGCCGAACAGGTGGAGAATGTTGTAAAGGCGCTGCACGAGGGAGTATCCGTCACATCGCTTGCAAGGGAGCTCAGGGTTTCTGACCATGTGATCCGCAATATTCGGGATGGAAAAACCTATCAGGATGTACTGGCGACACTGCCGAAAGAGTACTTCCCCCTGCCGGGTGCGAAGAAAAGAAAAATGTCTGCCAACGGAAAAAGGAAAGTCGACGTGGCAGAGCTGAACATTATCCGACTGGAATTGCTGGGAGGCAGATCCATCGCGTCGATTGCAAAGGAGCACCATCTTGCACAGGAGACCGTGCGGAAGATCAATTTGCGGGAGAGCTATAACGATATCCCCTGGCCGGAAGAACTGGCAAGGTATGAAGCCCTCAATGATATGAGACAACTGGCAGACATCATGCTGCAGGGACCAATGCCGGAGGAAGATGACGGATTCGTCTTCACGGAGGAAGATATCCAGGCACTGACCGGAGAAAAGGTGGATAGGATCCTGATAGAGAAATACGGACTCTACCCCACTTACCATGCAAGGCTGGTGTATCTGATGATGCGCCGGGCACTGGCAGGAGACAGGACGATGCTGTTTGCGCTCTTTTCCATCAGCAGCTATGACGAACTGGTGCCGCAAATCCTTGCTGAGAATTCGAAGGCATGGAAAGGGCAGACAGAGAAGTGAAGGAAGTAAAAACCTTATGGCTTCTTTGATCCTGTTGCCATCGATCAGGCGTGCATACTATTGAGGCAGCGGCAGAGCTCGGATTTGGCAGCAGAATCTATGAGCCTGTTGAAATCTAATCTGACTACCAGCGGAAATCATAAATAGTGAAAATGAAAAAGCAGGATTAGGCCTGCTTTTTCGCATTTAAAAGTACCTGTTATTCTTTTTTAGGTTCATTCCATTCTCGTCACGGTACAATAGAGTGCGAGATTTTATCAACTGTTTTTTATAGCTTTCAGACGGGTTTCGATCGCCTGAAGCTCTTCTTCCCCGATTCCGGCGAAAGAGAGGCACTCCCGGAGGGTAATGACCTTTTTAGCGGCAGAGGGAAACGGAGTATCGCCGTCTTGCGTTTGCGAAAGGAAGGAAAGAAGTGCACAGGCTTCCGGGTTTGCCAGCAGATACTGAATGGTACAGTCAAGATTCAAGGTTTTATCCCGGTTGCCATTGATGGCTGCACCAAAACGGGGATCTGTGAGACCTTGATCGCTAAACCCGCCCAGCACATCATTCAGCCAGGAAATGCTGTCCGCGACCCAAGCTGAATAGCGGCAACAACTCCCGGTAGCATCCAAGCTTTCATCCCCCGTGGACAGGCCATGAGGGCCATTCGAATAGATGTGGCTTTCGAAAGCAATATCATGCTTTTCCAAGGCGGTAAGAAAATGCAAACTGTTTTCCACCGGCACCAGATTATCGGTTCTCGTAGCGAAGACAAAGCAAGGGCAGGTTTTGGAATCTACTGCTTTTGCAGCATCAGGTGCCGAGGGGAGATAGTCATGGACAGTCTCTCCCGTGATGACCGGATAGCCCAGAATAGCAGCATTTGGCCGGTTTTTCGACATGGTTGCAGCACAGGCAGCTAAATGACCACCCGCAGAAAAACCAATTACAGCTATACGCTGGGGTTCTATATGCCATTCCTCGCTATGCTCGCGAATCATGGACATCGCTTGCTCATAGTCTCGCAAGGGATTTGGCCAGACTGCCTGGTCACCCAGAGAATAGCGCAGGATAAAGGCATGGTAGCCTGCCTTCAAATAAGGAAAAGCGACCGGATCTGCTTCGCGATCGGAACAGAAATGATACCCTCCACCAGGTAAAATCAGTACAGCCGGACGTTGCAGAATACTTCTAAACTCCCCGCCCACCGGCTGCAGATAAGCGGTTAGATTAACATTTCGTTCCTCATTCAGAACAAAAAACTTTGTTTCCATCTATAATCTCCTTTCAGTGATTTCCTTTTCTGTTTATTAATGACAATATACCATAAATTCCATCAAGGCTGCAACCTAATAGTGTGACACTACTGTGATAAGTGCGGTGATACAATGCGCCCGTCAAAACAAAAGACGAGAAAGATCATACATAATCATAAAAAAATAAAAACGATTTTCGAAGGAGGATTATAAAATGAGTGATCTTGCAATGTTTATGAATGAAGTCAGAGCTGACGAATCTTTAGGAAATCAGCTCAGGAATGCATTGGAAAATGCCAGTGTCCTTGAAAGGGCAGAAAAGTTCATTGCCCTCGCGAAGGAGCGTGGCTTCCAGGTTTCAGAAGTGGAGCTGTTTCGGTTCTTAGAGAAGAGAGAGGCTGACAAATGCGATGCTCTCCCGGAAGACGCACTGGCAAACGTCGTCGGTGGAGGTGGAGGAATCAAAGACACCTCAGACAAGGAATGGTGGGAGTACGGGGTTGAAGCACTGGATGCCGTCTTAAAAGGCCTCGGACACTGCTTCAGCGGAGACAGCCTGGTGTCCACACCATCCGGCACGAAGGCGATCAGGGATGTCAAGCCCGGTGATGAAGTTATTTCTGTGGATCAGGACGGCAATCAGAGAGTCGCGAAGGTGACCGATGTCATAGAGCCGTATGAAATGCCGATTGTGGAAGTCACATTCTCCGACGGGCACAAATGGAACACCACGACTACGCAGTGGTACTACTGCGGAGGTGACGAATATGCCAGCGTGATGGATGACCAGGGAAAGACAGCACTGACACTGGATGGCGGAAAAGCGGGTGTTCGCAGCGTCGTGGAGACTGAGCGCAACGAACCAGTCTATGATTTTGTTGTGGAAGGGCTGAATGTCATGTTCGTTGACGGCGTCGCTGCGGAAGGCTTCAGCCTGAGTTGAAATGACAGTGAAAACAAAACCCTCAGGTGAAAATGGATTATAATAGAAAAGCAGGCTGAAAAAGGCCTGCTTTTCGCTGTCTTTTTCAGGAAGTACCTTGAGATTGAAAAACATCAATGATATATTATGAGAAAACGGGTAAATGAACTTCAGGAGGATTCTATGAAGAAGTACCTGGCAATCATAATATCTCTGGCGATGGTTTTCAGCTTAAGTGTATTTGCAGCAGCGGAAGAGGAGCCGGGGGCAGCAGTTGAAGCGTCTGCAGCAGCAGAAACTGAGGTGGCTGTTGAAGACCCTGTCGAGGTGGAAGAATCGGAGACAGCTGAGGATGTTCCTTCTGCTGAAGAAGATCCTGCAGAAAACAGCGAAGAAGACTCTGCGGAAAACGGGGAAGAAGCTGCTGCAGAAGAAGAGCCGGAAGGACCGATAGAAATATCTACTGCAGAGGAACTGAGGGAAATAGCAGATAAGCTCACGGCAGACTATGTGCTCACAGCCGATATCGACCTTGCGGGAAAGGAATGGGTTCCGCTGGGGACATATATTCCTTCCAGGGAGAATGTAGAAGAACAGGAGGTACCTTCCTCCCGATATGCTTTTACAGGAACCTTTGACGGAAACGGCCATACGATTTCCAACCTGGTGATCCAGCAGCCGGAGTGGGTTGCGCTTGGGCTTTTCGGATGCATCTCCAATGCATCGGTCGGGAACTTTACGCTTGAAAATGCCACGGTGGACGGCACGGTAATGGCTGCAGATGTGATAGGCTATTCTTTCAATTCCGAGGTTTATAACATAACACTCACCAACGGCAGCGTGACAGCCCACGCCTCCGAAATCAGCAACGAGGGAATGATCGGAGGAATCGTCGGTGCGGGACTGAACAGCCGGATCATCGGATGCAGTGCGCAGGCAGATATCATTATCCCAGACGGAAGCACGAATGCGGGGATTATTGGCGGCGGGCTGGAAGCGACCTCCGTAGTTGACTGCACAGTGACGGGAAGCGTAACCGCCGGAGACAATTGCTGCGGGATCGGCGGGATTTCCGGATGCGGTTTCGGGGCAGAGGAATTCACCAACTGCAAAGCGGCCGATGTTGTGCTCAAGGTTGGAAGATACGCCAAGTGGATCGGGAGCATCACCGGTTATGCGGGAGGTTATGAAGAGCAGGAATTCGACACACCGGTAACCGTGTTTACCGACTGCGCGGCAGAACGAGTGACCATTATCAGAGCTGCGACAGAGGAAGACCTTGTCGGTGGCGCATATTACAGTGAAGAAGCGGAAGCAGATTACGGAGCTCCGTATGACAGACCAACCGTTTATATCATTCAGGGCGAACAATGAGGTTGCCTGCTGCGTTCCGACATGTTATAATAATCTACGAAAAATTTAACAGTTCAAATCCGGAGGGGACAATATGGATCTTCGCGCTTTAAAATACTTTGTTACGGCGGCGGAAGAAATGAATATGACCCGAGCTGCAGAACGATTGGGAATGAGCCAGCCGCCCCTGAGCAGCCAGATCAAGAATCTGGAAGATGAACTTAATGTGCAGCTCTTTATCCGCGGGAAGAGGAGCCTCAAAATGACAGACGCCGGTGCGATGCTTTACCGGCGCGCAAAACAGATGCTGGAACTGGCAGAGCAGACCAAGTTGGAAATGCAATCCCTTGAGGGGCTGAAAGGCACCATTAATATCAGCCTGGTAGAAGGGCGGGCCCCCTATCTCCTTGCCAGATGGATTGCCGGGTTCCGGATGGAATTCCCACAGGTTACTTTCCGCCTCTGGAATGGTGACGGTGACGAGGCAATCGACCGCTTACGGCGCGGGCTGGCAGATCTTTCTTTAATTGCGGCTCCGTATGATGTGGAAGAGCTGGACGGGATTTCCGTTGGGAGAGAACCGTGGGTAGCCATCATCTCAAAAAAACACCCCCTGTCACAGCAAGAAGGAGAGTTTATTCCTCTCAGAGCTTTGACAGGAGAACCGTTGATCGTGCCGAGCAGGCATTCACGCGCAGAGGCAATCCGGGAATGGTTTGAGGAAATCGGGGAAGAACCGAACATAGTGTGCGAGCTTTCGAACTATATTGATGCAGAAGCCCTGGCAGAACAAAACGTAGGCATTTGTATCTACCCGCTTACAACATACGCGGAAAACAACCTTCTGGTAAAGAAAATCATAGTAGATAGTGCCAGACAGATTGAATATTTCCTTATCAAAAACCGCGGGCAGCACAACACGGAACTTGTTCAGGAATTCATCAATTTTGTGGCGGACTGCCAGGAGGAAGAGCGTTTGGGCAGGCAGGCCTACCTGATGCCGGAGAAAGAATACTTCCCGCCGGAAGAAACAAAATTTTTATAAAACCATAAAATCACAGGCTTCTCTGGAAAACGGAGGAGCCTGTGTTATTGATAGGTGTGTATTATGTTTTCAGCCGCTTCCCGTTTGGAAAGATGCTGTGCCATCGCCTGACGCTGAATATAGCGGTGGGCTTCCGCCTCTGTCATGTTCAGGCACTGGATGAGCAGCAGCTTCGCCCGGTTGACGAGGCGGATCTCTTCCATCTTTTCCTCAACAGTTGCCTGCCGAGTCTTTACACGGCGGAGCCGTTCCCGGATGGAGCACAGCACACGCAAATTGTGAGAGACCATCTGCGTGCTTGTCGGTTTGGAAAGCGTGACAACGCCGAAAGGAAGCACTCTGTAATAAGTGGCTTCATACAAATCACTGCGAACCATCAACAGCACGCCTGCATCACTGTTGGCGCAGATATCCATTGCAAACTGAAGACCTGCATCATCCGGCAGGGGGGAATTGATGATCACAAGGTCATAAGACTCATCGCTCAGCCTCCGCCGTGCTTCCGCCACACTGCGGGCAACCGAAACCGGATAATAATCCGTAGCAGGAAGAAGCTCCAGCGTTGTCGCCGTTATTTTTTCGGAAGCCGACACCAGAAGGACGCTGTAGGTGTTTTCCTGAAAGACCATCTTATTCCCTCCTTTCTGGAAAATATAAGAAACCGGGTGTCAGCTGCAGTATGCGCTGATAATTTCGGCGGGGAGAAGTTCCCGGACAAAGCTGCTGCAGGAAGCAGCAGCCTGTGCTTCCTTAAGGCTGCCCGGCAGCCTGGCGTATGGCTTTAAGAGCTCTTCCGGCGCGTTGAAGGTGTTAAAATCAGCTGCGGGAGGAAGCGGCAGACCTTGCTGAATTCCATTCAGGCAGGCATGCATAATAAGAGCAAAGGCAAGATAGGGATTTGCCATCGAATCGGGAGAACGCAACTCCAGCCTGCGATACTGCTCCGCCGAAGCCGGGATGCGGATGAGCTGAGAGCGGTTTTCTTCCGACCAGGTGACATAGGCAGGAGCTTTATCCCTGCCGAGACGTTCATAGGAATTCTCGCAGGGATTGAGGAAAAGGGTAATCTCGCAAATCTTGTCCATCAGCCCTGGGATCAGCAGAAGCGGAGAAACTCTCGTACCGTTTTTCTTTGCGGATATGTTGATGTGCATTCCGCTGCCATCGTGCTTCGGGAGCGGGCGGGGTGAGAAGTCTGCCCAGAGACCATTGAGGGAAGCGATGGTTTTCACCACGCTGCGGAAAAGGACGGCATGGTCCGCTGCGGCAAGCGGTTCGGCATAGCGGAAATCAATCTCGTTTTGCCCCGGTCCGCTTTCGTGATGGGAGGCCTCCGGCAGGATCCCCATCTGTTCCAAGGTGAGGCATATCTCGCGGCGTACATTCTGCCCTTTGTCATCAGGACCTATGTCCATATATCCGGCATCGTCAAAAGGTTCCGGGGTGCGCTTTCCATTTTCATCTGTTTTAAAAAGGTAAAACTCCATTTCCGTGCCGAAGGAAAAGGTGTAACCGAGATTAGATGCATAGCCGACTGCCTGCCTGAGGATGTTGCGTGTATCCGCTTCGAAAGGAGCACCATCCGGACGGACGATGTCGCAGAACATCATATTTACACGCCCCTGCTGCGGCCGCCATGGCAGCTCGACCAGAGTAGAGGAATCCGGCTTCAGGAAGAGATCAGAGCGGACTTCACCCTGAAACCCGTCAATCGCGGAAGCGTCGATGGCAATGCCGTGTTCAAAAGCACGAGGAAGCTGGTCGGCCATGATGGCGACGTTCTTCTGCCTTCCGTACACATCACAGAAGGCCATTCTTATAAATTTTACATCCTCTTCTTTTACGTAAAGGAGGACTTCTTCGGGGGTATAGTTCATGGAGCACACTCCTTGAATGAGTATTTTGGATTCGGTCACGTTGTAATTGGTGCGAAGCAAGCTCCTCGCGAAGGCAACATTAACCCTCGAGGTCAGTGCTCCGTCGCGAGTTATAAAATGATTAGGATTAATTGCTATTCTATCGTAGGGAAAACGGGCGTACAAGAGGGGTGAAGACAGCAGCCTTTCCTTTTTTGAATGGTTATCATACGAAAAACATGCGTTGACGGCTACTGACGAAAGGCGTATTATATGCCCCATTGAGAGACAACGGCGTCTCTTGAGGGAGTTCTCCCTCAAGGCGCCGCTGTCTCTTTTTTTAGAAGAAAAGGAGATATGGATTATGAGCTGCATACCTGAAGTATTTGCCAGTAAAGTCTTTGATGACAAAATGATGCGTTCCAGACTGCCGAAGGACGCCTATCAGTCGCTTCACAGGACCATAGAGGAAGGGTCCCCGCTGAATCAGGAGCTTGCCAATGCGGTGGCCTCTGCCATGTGTGCCTGGGCAGTGGAGAACGGAGCTACACATTTTACACACTGGTTTCAGCCTCTGACGGGCATTACCGCCGAGAAGCACGACAGCTTTGTCAATCCGGCGCCGGACGGGCGTGCCATCATGGAATTTTCCGGGAAGGAACTGATCCAGGGTGAGCCGGATGCATCTTCTTTTCCTTCCGGCGGTCTGCGGGCTACGTTTGAAGCCAGAGGATACACTGCATGGGATCCAACCAGCTATGCGTTTATCAAGGAAAAAACGCTCTGCATCCCCACGGCATTCTGTTCCTACGGCGGGGAAGCGCTTGATAAGAAGACTCCCCTGCTGCGGAGCATGGAGGCTATCAACCGGCAGTCACTGCGGATTCTGAAACTCTTCGGCAATGAAAGCGTAAAGAGAGTCACGACCAATGTCGGTCCGGAGCAGGAATACTTCCTGGTAGACAGGGAGATGTACCTGAAGCGCAAGGATCTGCGTTACTCGGGAAGAACGCTTTTCGGCGCGAAGCCGCCAAAAGGCCAGGAGCTGGATGACCACTATTTCGGTTCCATCAAGCCGCGTGTGCAGGCTTTTATGGAGGAACTGAATGAGGAGCTCTGGAAGCTCGGCATTTATGCCAAAACAGAGCACAACGAGGTTGCCCCCGCCCAGCATGAACTTGCTGTGATTTATACCACTACCAACGTGGCTACCGATAAGAACCAGCTCACGATGGAAGTGATGAAGAAGGTTGCCCGCCGGCACGGCCTTGTCTGCCTGCTGCATGAAAAGCCTTTCGCAGGGGTCAACGGAAGCGGAAAACACAATAACTGGTCTATTTCAACCGACACGGGCATCAACCTGCTTTCTCCCGGTGAAACACCGCATGAGAATGCCCAGTTCCTTCTTTTCCTGATGGCTGTCATCCAGGCGGTGGACGATTATCAGGATCTCCTTCGTTTGAGTGTGGCATCAGCCGGCAATGATCACCGCCTCGGAGCTAACGAAGCACCTCCCGCTGTCATTTCCATTTTCCTTGGGGACGAGCTTACGGCTGTGCTGGATGCCATAGAAAAGGATGCCCCCTATGCCGGAGCGGAAAAGAAGCAGCTCAAGCTCGGCGTGGATGTCCTGCCGAAGTTCCCGCGTGATTCAACCGACCGCAACCGCACTTCTCCGTTTGCTTTTACGGGCAACAAGTTTGAGTTCCGCATGGTGGGATCCAGCGACTCGATTGCCTGCCCGAACATGATGCTCAACGCGGCTGTTGCGGATGCGCTGATGCAGTTCGCTGACGTGCTGGAGAAGGCGGATGACTTCAACTCCTGTCTGCACGACCTTATTAAAAACACAATTATTGCCCATAAACGCATCATCTTCAACGGCAACGGCTATGACGACGCGTGGATCAAGGAAGCCACAGAGAAACGAGGCCTGCTCAACCTGCGCACCACACCGGATGCGCTGCAGAAGCTGCTGGACGAAAAAAATATCAAGATGCTGCTCGGGCAGGGCGTGTTTGCAGAGTGCGAACTGCGTTCCCGTTATGAAATCCAGCTTGAAAACTACGTCCGCACCGTGAGAATCGAAGCACTCACAATGACGGATATGGCACGGCGCGAGATTCAGCCTGCCGTGATGGCTTTCAGTGCGGATGCGGCAAAAGGCATTACGGCAAAGAAAGCGATTGATCAGAGCGTTGCCTGCAAATATGAGATGAAGCTTGTCAAGCGCCTTGGAGTCTTGTCTGACTGTATCGACACGGCTACAGATGAACTGGAAGAAGCCGTGACCGTTCTGGACAGTCTGGAGAATGTGACATTCCAGGCCCTTCATATCCGGGATATCATCATTCCAAAGATGGCGGAACTGCGCGCTGCCTGTGACGAAGCGGAAACGCTTACTGCGAGCAGCTACTGGCCGTTCCCGACATACGGAGATCTGCTTTTCGGCGTATAAAAGGCGAAGCGGCGCGGCGAAAGAAACCTGACGGGAGGAAGAGACAATGTGTTCCATAATGGGATTTACCTCGTGTGAGTCGATCAGCGAGGAAGAGATAAAAATCTTTTTTGACAGAACCAAATCACGCGGCCCGGATATGAGCCGCATGGAGAAAGCGGGAAAAGGCATGCTCTGTTTTCACAGGCTTGCCATTATGGGGCTGCACGAGGAAGGAATGCAGCCCTTCCACCTTGACGGTGACATGTGCATATGCAACGGGGAGCTGTATCTTTTCCGCCCGCTGAAAGCGGAGCTGGCAAAAGAATATGATTTTATCAGTGATTCCGACTGTGAGATCATTCTCCCGCTGTATCACAAATACGGGCTTGAGATGTTCTCCAAACTGGATGCGGAGTTCGCAATGGTGATCTATGACAGCAAAAAGGATGCCCTCATCGCAGCCCGTGACCCCATCGGCATCCGGCCGCTGTTTTACGGCACGCTGAAAGACGGCTCAATGGTTTTTGCCAGCGAAGCAAAAAACCTTGTCGGCCTGTGTGAAAAAATCATTCCCTTCCCGCCAGGGCATTATTATGCGGACGGCGAGTTTGTGAAGTATGCGGATCTGACTACGGTGGAAGAGTATATCAGCGGTGATCTGGATGAGATCTGCAGCAATATCCGGGAGAAGCTGATCCTCGGCGTGGACAAGCGCCTTGACGCTGACGCCCCGCTAGGCTTCCTGCTCTCCGGCGGTGTGGATTCCAGCCTTGTATGCGCCATTGCAGGGCGTGTTCTGGGAAGGCATATCCGGACCTTTGCCATCGGCATGGACGTTGATGCGATCGACCTGAAATACGCCAGGACAGCCGCGGAATACATCGGCGCGGAGCATACGGAAGTATTCATGACCAGACAAGAGGTGATTGATTCCCTCGAGGAAGTGATCGCAATGCTCGGCACCTATGACATCACCACGATCCGAGCCAGCATGGGGATGTACCTGTGCTGCAAGGCCATCCATGAGCAGACGGATATCCGCGTGCTCATGACGGGAGAAATCAGCGACGAGCTCTTCGGTTACAAATATACAGATTTTGCACCGTCGCCTGAAGCTTTCCAGCAGGAGGCAAAAAAGCGCATCGATGAAATCTATATGTATGACGTCCTGCGGGCAGACCGGTGCATCTCCGTCAACTCGCTCGAGGCGCGTGTGCCTTTCGGGGATCTGGAATTTGTGCGCTACGTGATGTCCATTGACCCGAAGCTGAAGGTGAACAGTTACGGCATGGGTAAATACCTTCTCCGCAAATCCTTTGAAAAGGACAAGCTCCTCCCCGATTCAATTCTCTGGCGGCAGAAAGCAGCCTTTTCGGATGCCGTAGGCCACTCGATGGTGGATGACCTGAAAGAATATGCGGAAGGGCTTTATAGCGACGCAGAATTTGAAGAAAAACGGAAGGCCTATGATTTTGCGCAGCCGTTCACCAAAGAGAGTCTGCTCTATCGGGAAATCTTTGAAAAATACTATCCGGGACAGGCGGAAATGGTAAAGGATTTCTGGATGCCGAACAAAGAGTGGGAAGGATGCAATGTCAATGATCCTTCAGCACGTGTGCTGGCAAACTACGGAAACAGCGGCGTATAAAACTGGTTAAAGAGAATAGGAGCTCTGCCATGACAAAATACATCTTTGTTACGGGCGGTGTCGTGTCCGGCCTGGGGAAGGGGATTACTGCCGCTTCCCTTGGCCGGCTTCTGAAAGCCCGGGGGCTGAAGGTTGCAGCCCAAAAACTCGATCCTTATATCAATGTTGACCCGGGCACTATGAGCCCCTATCAGCACGGAGAGGTATATGTCACGGAAGACGGTGCGGAAACGGATCTGGATCTTGGGCATTATGAGCGTTTTATTGATGAAGATTTGAATAAGTATTCCAACCTGACGACCGGTAAAGTCTACTGGAATGTTCTGAACAAGGAGCGCAGAGGAGAATACCTCGGCAGCACCGTACAGATCATCCCGCATATTACGGATGAGATCAAATCCTTTATATACAACGTCGGCAGAAAAACGGAAGCGGACGTTGTGATCACGGAAGTCGGAGGCACCATCGGCGACATCGAAGGGCAGCCCTTTATCGAGGCAATCCGGCAGGTTGGGCTGGAAGTCGGTAAAGAAAATGCCATGTATATCCACGTGACACTTGTTCCGTTCCTGCATGGCAGCAATGAACATAAAACCAAACCGACACAGCATTCCGTCAAGGAGCTGCAGGGCATGGGCATCCATCCGGATATCATTGTGCTCCGATCCGATGAACCGATAGAAGACCCGTCTGTTTTCCGCAAAGTCGCCATGTTCTGCAACATGCAGCCGGAATGCGTCATTGAGAACCGCACGCTTGATGTGCTTTATGAATGCCCACTGATGCTGGAGGAACAAAACTTCTCCGGCATTGTCTGCAAAAGGCTGCAGCTTGAAGCTCCCGAGCCGGATCTTTCCGGCTGGAAAAACATGGTTAAATCCGCCAAGTCACTGGAGAAAAGCGTGACGGTTGCACTTGTCGGAAAATATGTACAGCTGCACGATGCCTACCTCTCCGTGATCGAGGCACTGAAACACGCGGGCTATGCCTGCAGCGCGGAAATCTCCATCCGCTGGATTGATTCCGAAACGGTCACAACCGCGAACTGTAAGGAGTATTTCAGAGACGTGGATGGAATCCTTGTTCCGGGCGGCTTCGGAAGCCGCGGAATAGAAGGAAAGATCCTCGCTGCCCGTTATGCGAGAGAGCATCAGATCCCCTATCTCGGCCTCTGCCTGGGCATGCAGATTGCCGTAATCGAGTTTGCCAGACATGCGGCAAATCTTGCAGGGGCAAACTCCAGGGAATTCGATGAAAATGCCCCCTATAAGGTGATTGACTTCATGCCGGGGCAGAATGATGAAATTGACAAGGGCGGTACGCTGCGGCTCGGAGCCTATCCCTGTGTGATCCGTCCGAGTTCCCGGATGAAGGAATGCTATCAAACCGATGAAATCAGCGAACGTCACCGTCACCGCTATGAATTCAACAATGAATACCGCACGGTTCTGGAGAATGCCGGCCTTGTTATCAGCGGCGAATCACCGGACGGGAACCTGGTCGAAACTGTGGAACTGAAAGACCATCCCTTCTTCGTCGGTGTGCAGTACCATCCGGAATTCAAAAGCCGCCCGAACAAGCCGCATCCTCTTTTTAAAGGCTTTGTTGCTGCAGCGGTGAACTCCAGCAGAAAAGGAGAGACAGAAAATGAATGAGGAGAAATGGCTTTCCTACGGAGAAGTGAAAGAACGGGATGCCTGCGGAATCGGTGTTGTCGTTGACATCAAAGGAAGGCAGAGCCGTGATATTGTGGACGATGCCCTGAAAATCGTGGAAAAGCTGGAGCATCGCGCCGGAAAAGATGCCACGGGACAAATCGGAGACGGCGTCGGGATTCTCTCCCAGATCTGCCATCCCTTCTTCAAGAAGGCACTAAAAAAGGAAAATATAATCCTGCCGGATGCCAGAAATTACGGGATCGGCATGTTTTTCTTTCCGCATAATACGCTGCACCGCAGGCAGGCGCAGAAGATGTTTGAAATCATAACGGAAAAGGAAGGAATGCAGTTCCTTGGCTGGCGTGAAGTGCCCGTCCATCCAGAGATCCTGGGGGAAGCGGCCCGAAGCTGCATGCCGGCAATTTTCCAGTGCTTTGTGAAAAAGCCTGACGATGTGGCATGCGGCCTGCCCTTCGACAGACGACTGTATGTGGTGAGAAGGGAATTCGAGCAGTCAAACAACGACACTTACGTTGTCAGCCTTTCAAGCCGTTCCATCATTTACAAAGGGATGTTCCTTGTCAGCCAGCTCAGAGGCTTTTACAGTGACCTGCAGCAGAAAGACTTCTGCTCTGCCATTGCGATGGTGCATTCCCGCTTTTCCACCAACACGACGCCTTCCTGGGAACGGGCACACCCCAACCGGCTGATACTCCACAACGGAGAGATCAACACTATCCGAGGCAATGTCGACCGAATGCTTGCCCGTGAGGAGACGATGTCCTCCCCTCTCCTGCAGGAAGACATGGATAAAATCTTCCCCGTGGTCTCCACGTCCGGGTCGGATTCCGCCATGCTCGACAACACAGTGGAATTTCTCATGATGAACGGTATCGACCTGCCGCTGGCCATGATGATCACGATCCCCGAGCCGTGGAAAAACAGCAAATATATGCCGCGTAAAAAACGCGATCTCTATCGTTACTATGCAACCATGATGGAGCCATGGGATGGGCCGGCGTCCATTCTCTTTTCCGACGGGGAAGTCGTCGGGGCTATTCTTGACCGGAACGGCCTTCGCCCTTCCCGCTATTATCTGACAGATGACGACCGCCTGATCCTCTCCTCCGAGGTCGGTGTGCTGGAAGTGCCTGAAGAGCATATTATCCGGAAAGATAAAATGCGCCCCGGACGGATGCTCGTTGTGGATACCCGGCGCGGCAAATTGCTGGAGGATGACGAGATCAAGGATTATTATGCTTCACGCCAGCCGTACGGGGAATGGCTGGACCAGAACCTTGTCCAGCTGGCAGATCTCCCGATCCCGAACAAAAAGGTACCGCGCCATACGCAGGAAATGCGCGACAGGCTTTACCGCGCTTTCGGTTATACCTATGAACAGATCAAAGACACACTGATTCCCATGGCGCGTACCGGGAGCGAACCGATCGCCTCGATGGGGACGGATGTGCCTCTTGCCGTGCTTTCCCGGCAGTATCCGCCGCTTTTTGATTATTTCAAACAGCAGTTTGCCCAGGTGACAAACCCGCCGATTGATGCCATCCGTGAAGAATGCGTGACGGATACTACCGTCTACGTCGGACGCGACGGCAACCTGCTGGTGGAGCAGCAGGAGAACTGCACCGTACTGCAAATCAACAATCCGATTCTCACCGGAGTCGATCTGCTGAAAATCAGGGCTATCAAAAAGCCCGGGTTCCATGTTGAAACGGTTTCCCTGCTCTATTATAAAAACACCCCGCTTGAGCGCGCGGTGGAGCGCCTCTTTATCCAGTGCGACAAAGCCTACAAACAGGGGGCAAATATTCTCATCCTGTCCGACCGAGGTGTGGATGAAAACCATATGGCGATTCCGTCAATCCTCGCGGTGTCAGCTTTGGAGCAGTATCTCGTGCGGACGAAGAAACGCACGGCAGTCTCCATCATCCTTGAGAGCGCAGAGCCGCGCGAGGTGCACCATTTTGCTCTGCTGCTCGGCTACGGCGCACGCGCCATCTGCCCCTATTTGGCGCACGAATGTATTGAAGAATGCATTGAGCTCGGCCTGCTCGACAAAGATTCCCATACTGCCATACGCGATTACGACAGTGCCGTGCTGCACGGGATCGTGAAAATCGCTTCCAAGATGGGGATTTCAACCATCCAATCCTATCAGTCGGCGCAGATTTTTGAGGCAGTCGGAATCAAAAAGGATGTTATTGACCGCTATTTCACCCATACCGTGAGCCGTGTGGGCGGGATCGGCATGGAGGAGATCGGTGCTGCCGTGGAGTTCCATCACAGCCATGCTTTTGATCCGCTCGGCCTAGGGGTCGACACACGGGTCGACAGTGTGGGCATGCACAAGCTGCGTTCCTGCGAAAGGAGCGAACAGCACCTCTTCGATGCCGAAACTATCGTTGCTCTGCAGGAAGCTGTACGCAGCGGCGACTATGAAAAGTATAAGATCTATTCCAGAAGAATCAATGAGGCGAAAAGCCCGCAGACACTCCGCTCGCTTCTGACTTTCCGCTATCCGGAAGACGGAGGGATCCCTCTGGAGCAGGTTGAGAGCGTGGAGAGCATTGTGCGCCGCTTTAAGACCGGGGCAATGTCCTACGGATCTATTTCGGAAGAAGCGCATGAGTGCCTTGCCATTGCCATGAACCGACTCGGTGGAAAATCCAACTCCGGGGAAGGCGGAGAAGAGCCATCGCGTTTAGGGACTGAAAGGAACAGCGCCATCAAACAGGTGGCATCCGGCCGTTTCGGCGTGACAAGCCGGTATCTCTGTTCGGCAAAAGAAATCCAGATCAAAATGGCACAGGGTGCCAAGCCGGGTGAAGGCGGACACCTGCCCGGAAAAAAGGTCTATCCCTGGATTGCCAAGAACCGTTGCTCCACGCCGGGAGTAAGCCTTATCAGCCCGCCACCCCACCATGATATCTACTCCATTGAAGACCTGGCCCAGCTGATTTATGACCTGAAGAATGCCAACCGCGATGCACGCATCTCTGTCAAGCTCGTCAGTGAAGCAGGGGTAGGAACCATTGCATCGGGCGTTGCGAAAGCAGGAGCACAGGTCGTCCTGATTTCGGGATATGACGGGGGAACGGGTGCTGCCCCGAAAAGTTCCATTCACAATGCCGGCCTTCCGTGGGAACTCGGCCTCTCGGAAGCCCACCGGACGCTGATCGATAACGGGCTTCGACAGCGTGTCATCCTGGAAACGGACGGCAAGCTCCTTACCGGACGTGATGTGGCAATTGCAGCAATCCTCGGTGCGGAAGAATTCGGATTTGCCACAGGCCCGCTGATCGCACTCGGATGCGTGATGATGCGAGTCTGCAATATGGATACGTGCCCTATGGGGATTGCCACCCAGAACCCGGAACTCCGCTGCCGTTTCAAGGGAAAGCCGGAGGATGTGGAAAACTTCATGCGGTTTATTGCACAGGAGCTGCGGGAGATTATGGCAAAGCTCGGCATCAGCACCGTGGAGAGCCTGGTCGGCCGCCGTTCACTGCTCCGGCAAAGGGATGACCTGCAGAGTGAGCGCGCAAAAACCGTGCTGGCAAAGCAGCTGCTTGATGATGGGAAGGACTGCCCTATTCATTTTGATCCGCAGGCAATCTATCAATTCCATCTGGAAAAGACGGCGGATATGAGCGTTCTCCTTCCCGCTTTTACGGAGACGCTAAAGACCAGAAAACCGGCAGCTGTTACGGTGGAAATATCAAGCCAAAACCGCACCTTCGGCACCATTCTGGGGTCTGAGATTACCAAAGCCTGTCCGGACGGTCTGCCAGATGATACAGTTACAATCTGGGCCTCCGGCGGAGGAGGTCAGTCTTTCGGGGCGTTTATCCCCAAAGGCATGACTATCCGTCTGTCGGGTGACAGCAATGACTATTTCGGCAAAGGGCTTTCCGGAGGGCGGCTGATCGTCAAGCCTCCTGAAAACTCCGCCATCAACCCCGGAGAAAACATTATTATCGGCAACGTGGCACTGTACGGTGCAACTTCCGGAGAAGCTTACATCAACGGAATGGCTGGCGAACGCTTCTGCGTGCGCAACTCCGGCGCGAAAGCTGTGGTAGAAGGGGTTGGAGACCATGGCTGTGAGTATATGACAGGCGGCTGTGTGGTGATCCTCGGCCCGACGGGGAAAAATTTTGCTGCCGGGATGTCAGGCGGGATTGCCTATGTATTTGATGACCGGCATGAGCTCTATCTGAACCTGAACAAGGAGCTGGTTTCGATGGAGGCAGTTACAGCCAAATATGACGCCCAGGAACTGCATGCTATGATTGAGCGCCATGTCAAAGAAACCGGTTCCCCACGCGGAAAGGTGATTCTGGAGAATTGGGAAGAGACGCTGCCGTTGTTCAAAAAAATCGTCCCGAACGATTACCGGTTTATGCTCTCCGCTATCAGCCGCCTGGAAGAGAAAGGTATCTCCCGGGAGGCGGCGGAGCTGGATGCGTTCTATGCGCTACAGCAGGGAAAGGAGTGAGATCCATGGGGAAGACGACAGGCTTTCTGGACTATCGACGGCTTGATAATCCACTGGATCCGCCGCAGAAGCGGATTACCGGTTTTCAGGAATTCCATGGCGCACTCTCTGCCGAAAAGCGAATGGAACAGGGAGCGCGGTGCATGAACTGCGGGGTTCCGTTTTGCCAATCGGCCTACGGCTGCCCGCTGCATAATCTGATCCCTGAGTGGAACGATGAGATTTTTGCCGGCAACTGGAGCCATGCTCTCTCTAGATTGCTGAAAATCAACAGTTTTCCGGAATTCACGGGCAGGGTCTGCCCTGCTCTGTGTGAAAATGCCTGCATCTGTGGAATGGACGATCTGCATAACGCCGTGACCATCCGGGAAAACGAGCTTTTCGTTTCCGAATATGCATGGGCAAACGGGCTGATAAAGCCGGAAATCCCTGCGGTGCGGACAGGCAAGCGCGTTGCCGTTATCGGCTCGGGCCCGTCAGGCCTTGCGGTATCGGATCTCCTGAACCGGCGAGGGCACTCCGTCACCGTCTACGAGCGGGATGACACTCCCGGCGGACTGCTGATGTACGGTATCCCTGCGATGAAACTCGACAAGAAGGTAGTGGCTCGTCGTATTGAAAAAATGAAAGCCGAGGGGATTACTTTCCTGTGTTCCACGGAGGTCGGGAAAGATATATCCGCATCCCGCATACTGAAGCAGTATGACGCTGTTGTGCTCTGCTGCGGAGCAAGACAGACGAGGGAGGTAGCGCATGTCGACGCTTCTGTGCCAGGTGTTTATCCTGCACTGGAATATCTGACAGAGAGTACAAAAGCCGTGCTGGAAGGGCGTGAAAGCACCAGAAATGCGTCCGGGCGTCATGTGCTTGTCATCGGAAACGGCGATACTGCAACGGACTGTGTTGCAACCGCCGTCCGCCAGGGGGCGAAATCCGTCCACCAGCTGGTGCGCAAACCACGGCCTGTGGAAGGGGCGCGCGTCTGGCCTTACCGCCCAACCGGAGAAAAAACAGCTTATGGACAGGAAGAGGCAGCTGCACTCTACGGAAGTGATCCTCGTTTGTATGAAACAACCGTACAGGAGCTGCTCACCGATGAGGCCGGCGCCCTGCGCGCTGCCCGCATACGGCAGGGGGAAACGGAAGCTGAAGTCCCGGCAGATATGGTGCTGATAGCGGCAGGTTTTTCCGGAGCAGAAAACAATATTGCCCAGGTCTTTGGCGTGTGCAGGGACGAAAAGGGCAGGATCGGCGCATCGGACTGCACGACCGAAAATCCGAAACTCTTTGCCTGCGGGGATGTCCGGCGTGGCCCTTCGCTCGTCGTCTGGGCGATTGCCGAAGGACGAACATGTGCACACGAGGTTGACCGTTATCTGGAAGGCTATACATATTTATAAGACAGAGAGTTCCCTGTGTTTCGGGAAAAGAAGACAGCGTTTTCTGCCTGTATAAGAAAGGAGAGATTATGGCGGCATTCGAGAAAGTGTGCTCCGGTATCCCGCAGATGGACGAGGCACTGGATTATATACGGCTTGGCGATAATGTCGTGTGGCAGGTTTCATCCTTGGATGAATTCCGGCTTTTTGCCGAGCCCTTCGCCCGGCAGGCAGTCAGCGAAGGGAGAAACCTGATCTATGTGCGCTTTGCAGGCCATCCACCGATCCTCCATGATATGGAGGGGCTGCGCATTGTGCAGATGAAGCTGTCGCATCGATTTGAAACTTTTACTGTAAACATCCACAATCTGATTGAAAAGGAAGGAAAGGATGCCCTCTATGTGTTTGACTGTCTTTCCGAGCTCGAAGAAGCCTGGGCTACCGACCTTCTTATGGGAGACTTCTTTCACCTGACCTGCCCGTATCTCTTTTCACTTGATACCATAGCATTTTTCCCTGTAATCCGCGGACGGCACTCCTTTGACGCCATTGCAAAAATCCGTGACACAACGCAGCTGTTCCTTGATGTATATTCGGATGCAGTTTCCGGACAGAAAGGAAACCTGTATGTCCGCCCGATGAAAGTGTGGAACCGCTATTCTGAGACCATGTTCAGCCCTCACAGATATGACCCGGAGAGCGGGGAATTCCGCGTATTGTCAGAGGGAGTGGAGATCAGCCGATTCTATGCACGGATGAACCAGGCTGCCAAAGAGACAGCCAACCAGAATATCGACAGTTGGGAGCGTTTCTTCCTGCGAACCCGGCTGATGTATGACAGCGGCCTTGACGTTACGAAAGAGTGCAGCAGGATCTGCGATATTATGCTGACCAGAGACGAGCGCCTGCGTCCGCTTATCAAAAAGAATTTCTCCCCTTCCGATTATTTTGAAATCCATTCCCGGATGATCGGCACAGGTATGATCGGCGGCAAGGCGTGCGGGATGCTTCTTGCGAGAAAGATTATCGAAAATCGGGATCCTGTGCTCTATCAGAAAATTGAGCCGCACGATTCGTTTTATATTGGGTCGGATGTGTTTTATTCCTATATTGTGGACAATGGCTTTTGGGATCTGAAAATCCGCCAGCGCACAGATGATGGGTATTTTGCCCTTGCGGAGGCATTTGCAGAGGAAATCATGAAAGGGAGCTTTTCCCTGCAGATAGAGGCACAGTTCGTCAAGCTGATTGAGTATTACGGCAACGAGCCGATCATCGTCCGTTCCAGCTCCATCCTGGAAGACGGGTTCGGAAATGCGTTTGCAGGAAAGTACGAGTCGGTCTTTTGCAGCAGCAGCGGCTCTGCCGAAAGCCGTTTGCAGGAGTTCGAACAGGCAGTCAAAACCGTCTATGCCAGTGCAGCAAGCATGTCGGCTCTCGATTACCGCAAACGAAGAGGGCTTGAGAAGATGGACGAACAAATGGGAATTCTCGTCCAACGAGTCTCCGGTTCCCGTTACAGCGCATTTTTCATGCCTTCGGCGGCAGGAGTCGGATATTCCTCGAGCCCGTACCGACTGGGGCTGCTGCATCCGGAATCCGGCATGCTGCGGCTTGTGGCAGGGCTCGGAACTGCTGCGGTGGATCGACGCACCGGTTCCTACCCCCGCATGGTCTCTCTCGACGAGCCGACCAAAATCATGCTTACCTCCGATGCGGACAAACATAAGTATTCCCAACGTCTGATTGATGCGGTCGGCACCTCACCGGAAGCCCTTGAGAACCACGAAGCCGAAGAAATCCGCAGAATCATCCCACCGTACCTCGCCAACATTCTTTTCTCCCATGACTGGGATGCGGAACGATATTTCCGCGAGATGGGACTGCGGGAGGAGGTCTGCTATGTCTCCTGCGAGGGTATTGTGCAAAACCGCACTCTGATGCAGGATATGAAAACTCTCCTCAGTGCCCTTCAGGAGGAATACCAGTATCCGGTAGATGTTGAATATACCATCAACATCGCACCAAGCGGAGAGTATATGATAGCTATTCTTCAGTGCAGGCCTTTGCAGCTTACGCCGGAAGGAGAACCTGTACAAATCCCGAAGAGTTGTTCTGATGACAGAATTCTTTTGGAAACAAAAGGCGTTTCCATGGGGTTTTCACGGAAGTACAAGGTTGATCTGATCGTCTATATCGATGCCATTGCCTATTATCAGCTTCCCTATCGGGAAAAATACAGTGTACGCGAAGCCCTCTCCGTTATCAACTGGAAGTGCAGAGAAAAAAATCTTCACCTCCTGCTCATTACGCCGGGGCGTATCTGCACGTCTTCCCCTGAACTGGGTGTCCCCTCCTCTTTTGCGGATATCAGCGAGTTTAACGCCATCGTTGAGGTATCAGAGCAGAATGCCGGGTATATGCCGGAGCTGAGCTACGGCAGCCACATTTTTCAGGATCTTGTAGAAGCTGGGATTTTGTATTCAGCTATTTTTGAGGGCAGCAGTACACGTGCTTTCCGCCCTGAGATGCTGAAACAGCAGCCGAACCGCCTGCAGAATTATGTTCCGAATTCCGATGCCCTGAAGGAGGTTATTTCCGTTTGTGAAACTGCAGGAAGCGGTATCACCCTCTATTATGATATGGCGAGCGAACATCTTTTGATTACTGCGGATCCTTAACGAAAGAAAAACAAAATAAAAAGATAGCCGGCACCCTGGAAAGTAACGGCTATCTCTCGGAAGCAACGGAGGACGAAGATGCCCACCATCACCGTCCTCCACTTTATCAAATGAACTTTGAAAAGTCAAGGAGGAAAGAAAATGTCAGTTGAATTCTGGTTTTTGATAGGTGCAGCACTGGTGTTCTGGATGCAGGCCGGTTTTGCCATGGTAGAAACAGGCTTTACCAGAGCAAAGAATGCAGGAAACATCATCATGAAGAACCTGATGGATTTCTGTATCGGCACAGTGGTTTTTTCCCTGCTCGGATATACCCTGATGATGGGGGAAGACATGTTTTTCGGATTGATCGGGAAACCCAATCTGGATCTGTTCCTGCACTTCAAAGAATTTATAGCATCGCCCGAAAACGGATTTACAGACGCATCAACTTTTGTGTTTAATCTTGTTTTCTGTGCGACTACCGCAACGATTGTATCCGGAGCAATGGCAGAGCGAACGAAGTTCTCCGCTTACTGTGTCTATTCCGGGGTGATATCCCTTCTCATCTATCCGATTGAAGCCCACTGGATCTGGGGCGGAGGCTGGCTCTCACGGCTGGGCTTCCATGATTATGCCGGCTCCTGCGCCATTCATATGACGGGTGGTATTGCAGCGCTGGTCGGCGCAGTGATCCTCGGGCCGCGCATCGGGAAATATATGAAGGACAGCGCCGGAAAAATCTTCAAGATTAATGCCATCCCGGGGCACTCCATTCCCCTGGGAGCGCTCGGCGTCTTCATTCTGTGGCTTGGATGGTACGGATTCAACGGAGCTGCGGCAACCACACCTTCGGAACTCTCCTCCATTTTTCTCACGACAACGATAGCCCCATCGGTTGCTACCTGCACCACGATGATCTACACCTGGAAGAAAAACGGGAAGCCGGATGTGTCGATGTGTCTGAACGCTTCTCTGGCGGGGCTGGTCGGCATTACGGCAGGGTGTGATGCGCTTGATGCCGTCGGCTCCATCGTGGTGGGGCTTGTTTCAGGCATTCTGGTGGTGGTTGTGGTTGAAGTGCTGGACCTGAAGCTGCACATAGATGATCCGGTAGGCGCGGTAGCAGTGCATATGGCGAACGGTGCGTGGGGGACAATTGCAGTAGGCCTTCTGGCAAATCCTGATGCTCCGGCAGGATTACGGGGCCTCTTCTATACGGGAGACTTCAAACAGCTTGCCCTCCAGCTGCTGGGCTTTCTTTCCGTTGCGGGCTATGCGGCAGTCACACTCCTGATTACTTTCAGAATCATAGAAAAAACGAACGGACTTCGAGCGGATCCGGTCGATGAACTGTCCGGCCTGGATATCAGCGAGCATGGGCTTCCCAGTGCTTATGCGGATTTCGCTCCGGCAGTGGAAAAATATGCGGGCTTCTCTTCTGGCGAACCGATCACAGTTGTGACCGGCACAGCCCCTGCCGCAGAAGCCATTCCGGTAAAGCGGGAGCCTGTTTTCCATGCAGACGGGCATAAATATACGAAGGTTGAAATTGTTTTCAAGGAAGAAAGACTCTATGCGCTGAAGGACGCCATGAGCAAGCTTGGCATCACCGGCATGACGGTTTCTCATGTGATGGGGTACGGCATTCAGAAAGGGCACGCGGAGTATTACCGCGGCGTCGCAGTGGAAACCGACCTCCGCCCGAAGGTGCAGGTAGATATCGTCGTCAGCAAGATTCCCGTGCGCGATGTTATTGAAACAGCGAAAAAAGTTCTCTATACAGGCCATATCGGAGATGGGAAGATCTTCGTCTATGACGTAGAGAATGTTGTGAAAGTTCGCACCGGGGAAGAGGGCTATGATGCCCTTCAGGATGTGGAGTAAAAAAGCAAAAGAGGAGCGGTGGGAAAATGCATGATCGGTATGTCAATCCACTCTGTACCCGCTATGCGGGGCAGAGGATGCAGCAGATCTTTTCCGATGACAGAAAGTTCATAACCTGGCGAAAGCTATGGCTGGCACTGGCAGAAGCGGAACAAGAACTCGGTATCCCCATTACGGATGTTCAACTGCAGGAAATGCGGGACCATCTGGAAGATATCGATTACGAGATGGCGGAACGGGAAGAAAAGGCTGTGCGCCATGATGTGATGGCGCATGTCCATACTTTTGCTGCGTGCTGCCCGCATGCTGCCCCGATCATTCATCTCGGAGCGACCTCCTGCTATGTGGGGGATAACACTGATGTTATCAATATGCGGGATGGACTCCTTCTCATCAGGGAAAAGCTTCTGCTTGTCATGGAAGCCCTTGCCGATCTGGCAGATAAAACAAAGAGTATTCCAACCCTTGCGTATACACATTTCCAGTCGGCACAGCCTACGACGGTCGGGAAACGTGTCTGCTTGTGGCTGCAGGATCTGGAGATGGATCTGCACCAGCTTGATTTTCAGATCTCTTCTCTCAAACTACTTGGTTGCAGAGGAGCGACAGGGACCTCGGCGAGCTTTCTGGCACTGTTTGACGGAGATTCGGAAAAAGTGTTTCTACTGGAACAGCTCATCATGAAAAAACTGGGCTTTGAACAATGCCAGGCTGTCAGCGGACAGACGTATTCCCGCAAGCAGGACTTTGCGATTTTGCAGGTGCTCAGCGGAATAGCGCAGAGTGCCTCGAAGTTTGCCGGGGATATCCGGCTGTTAAGCCACCTGAAAGAAGCGGAAGAGCCGTTTGAAGCGGGGCAGATCGGATCGTCTGCCATGGCCTATAAAAGGAACCCGATGCGCAGTGAGCGCATCGCATCGCTTGCCAGATATGTGATCTGCGATTTACAGAATGCGGCAGTTACAGCATCTTCCCAGTGGCTGGAAAGGACGCTGGATGATTCTGCAAACAGACGGATAGCGATTCCGGAAGCTTTCCTTGCGTGTGACGGCATTCTGAACCTTTATCTCAATGTGGCAAAGGGCATAAGGTTTTTCCCTGCGGTTATGGAAAAACATCTGCAGGAAGAGCTGCCATTCCTTGCAACAGAAAACATCCTTATGTTCTGCGTAAAAGAGAAACAGGGCGATCGTCAGCTTCTTCATGAAAAGATCCGAATACATGCTTTGCAGGCAGCGGAAGAGATCAAACAAAACGGGAAAGGAAATGATCTTCTGAGCCGCATTGCCGGAGACCCGTTGTTTGGACTTTCAGAAGAGGAATTACGTGCGATAACAGATCCGAAGCAGTTCACCGGAGTGGCGGAGCTGCAGTGTGAGCGCTATCTGGATCAGGTGATCCGACCTCTCCTGGCAATAAACAGAACAGAGACAGAAAACAAACCGGAAGATCTAATCGTTGTATAAGAAAGGGGAAATTATGCTTACTTCAATCGTCGGTATCAACTGGGGTGATGAAGGAAAAGGCCGGATGGTCGACCTTCTGAGCCGTGATTATGACATCGTGGTGCGCTACCAGGGCGGGAATAATGCGGGGCATACCGTTGTCAATGATAAAGGAAAATTTGTAATGAACCTGCTCCCTTCCGGGATCCTGAGGCAGGAGACAACGAACGTTCTTGCACCAGGCATGGTGATTGATCTGGAACATCTGCACAGGGAAATTACAACTCTGGAAAACGCAGGGATTTCCTTTTCACCGGAACATCTGCTGATCAGCTCCAGAGCATCCATCTGCATGCCCTATCACAGCCTTCTGGATCGGATGGAGGAAGCCAGGCTCGGGAACAAGAAATTCGGATCCACACTTCGGGGGATCTCCCCTGCTTATGCGGACCGGTATATGAAAAAAGCGCTTCGGATCGGCGACCTCCTGCATCCGGAGTCTCTGAAAGAAAAAGTGGAAGATATCGTCGAATGGAAAAACCTGACCATTGAGAAAGGATATGGCTGGGTGCCTGTCAGTGCAGCAGATATGCTGGCCTGGCTGGATCAATATGGGACACCGATCCTCTCTTACATCGGAGATACAACCGATTATTTGGGGAGAGCTATCAGCGAAGGGAAGTCTATCCTTTTTGAGGCACAGCTCGGGGCATTGCGTGATATTGATTACGGCATCTATCCTTATACATCCGCCTCCCCCACGCTGGCTGCTTATGCTACGCTCGGAGCGGGAATCCCATTTGCCCGTCTGGATGAAACAATCGGCATTATGAAAGCCTATTCTACCTGCGTCGGAGAAGGGCCATTTGTCTGCGAAATGTTCGGGGAAGAGGGAAGCATGCTGCGGGAAGCAGGCGGGGAGTACGGTGCTGCGACCGGAAGGCCAAGGAGAGTCGGCCCGTTTGATGCGGTCGCTTCCCGTTACGGGGTGAGAATGCAGGGCAGCACCTGCCTTGCGCTGACAAAACTGGATGTTCTTTCGTATATGGAAGAAATACCGATTTGTACAGCCTATGAGATCGACGGGAAAAAAGTTACTGCTTTTCCCGCGTCTTGTGAGGAACTGAACAAAGCAAAGCCGGTATATGAGTATTTACCGGGATTTCACTGTGATATCAGCAGCTGCCGGACACCGGAAGAACTGCCGACTGCAGCGAAGAACTATATTCAGGCGCTCGAAGAATTGGCAGGCTGTCCGATCCGTTATGTTTCTGTAAGTGCAGAGCGTGATGCCTGTATTCAGATGTTCTGAACATCCGGAAAACCTAAGGATGGAAAATCTCAGAAAATTCTGCTATAATCTCCCGAGAATTTCTTGTTGACTGGAGGAATGAATATGTGCGGAATAGTCGGTTTTACAGGGCAAAGGGATGCTGCACCGATTCTGCTGGACGGGCTTTCCAAGCTGGAATACAGAGGATATGATTCAGCCGGGCTGGCTGTTCGGGACGGCTCAAAACTGGCAGAAGTCGTGAAAGCGACGGGGAAGCTGCGAAACCTTGCCGAAAAAATAGATAACGGAGCTGCTCTGCCCGGTTCCTGCGGTATCGGCCATACCAGATGGGCAACCCACGGAGAGCCGACGCAGATCAATGCGCATCCGCACGTGAGCGGAAATGCAAGAGGATCGGCATCCGGCCCGGTGGAGTCGGACGTCGTCGGGGTCCATAACGGGATTATTGAGAACTTTGAAGAACTGAAAGAAAAGCTTCTTCGCAATGGCTATCAGTTTTACAGCGGGACGGATACCGAAGTTGTCATCAAGCTCGTAGACTATTATTATAAAAAATATAAAATCGGCCCGATCGATGCGATCAACCGCATGATGGTGCGTGTCCGCGGAAGCTATGCGCTTGCTTTGATGTTCAAAGATTATCCGGGAGAGATTTATGCGGCACGGAAAGACTCGCCCCTGATTATCGGCATGGCGGAAGGAGAAAGCTTCCTTGCTTCGGATGTACCCGCTATTTTAAAGTATACGCGGAGCGTGTATTATATCGAAGACCTGCAGTCAGTACGCATTCTACCGGGGGAAGTACACTTTTTTGACCTGAACGGTGATGAGGTTCAGCTTTCGCCGACCGAGATCGAATGGGATGCGGCAGCGGCTGAAAAGGCGGGCTATGAGCATTTCATGATCAAAGAGATTCATGAGCAGCCCAAAGCCGTCAGTGATACGCTCCACAGCCTGATAAAGGACGGAGTAATTGACCTTTCTTCGACCGGACTTACAGAAGACTTGCTGAAGGATATCAGATCTGTTTATATTGCGGCGTGTGGATCTGCGTGGCATGTCGGCATGGCGGCGCAATATGTGCTGGAAGATCTCGCAGAGATACCGGTGAGGGTTGAGCTTGCTTCGGAATTCCGGTACAGGAAGCTGCTTCTCGGAGAAAATGATCTTGTAATTGTTATCTCCCAATCGGGAGAAACGGCGGACACGCTGGCAGCACTCCGTGAAGCGAAAGAGCACGGAGCGAAAACACTTGCTGTTGTGAACGTTGTGGGATCGACCATTGCAAGGGAAGCTCACCATGTGCTGTATACACTTGCCGGACCCGAAATTGCAGTAGCTACAACCAAGGCCTACAGTGCACAGCTTGCTGCAATGTATGTGCTTGCGGTGGAGATGGCAAGGGTAAAGGGAAAAATCGATCAGGAAGGCTATGAATATTATATCCGCGAGCTTCTCGCTCTGCCGGATAAAATGAAAAGGGTATTGGAGGACCGTGACCGTATCCAGTGGTTTGCAGCGAAATATGCCCATGCTCACGATATCTTCTTTATCGGAAGAGGTCTGGATTATGCCATCAGCTTGGAAGGAAGCCTGAAAATGAAAGAGATTTCCTATATCCACTCTGAGGCTTATGCGGCCGGTGAGCTGAAACACGGCACCATCAGCCTGGTGGAAAAGGGGATTCTCGTCATCGGAGTTCTGACTCAGAAAGAGCTGATCGAGAAAACCGTGAGCAATATGACGGAATGCAAAGCACGGGGTGCTTATCTGATGGGACTTACGAGCTATGGGAATTACAGCGTGGAAGATTCGGTAAACTTTACCATTTATGTTCCGAAAGCAGACCGGCATTTCGTCGGGAGCCTGGCAGTTATCCCCCTGCAGCTTCTGGGCTATTACACCAGTGTTGCAAAGGGGCTGGATGTTGACAAGCCGAGAAATCTCGCAAAATCAGTGACAGTTGAATAATAAAAAGGCAGCCGAGATTTTGAAAATCCCGGCTGCCTTTTCAGCTTGAGAGAGTTTTATTCTGTATGGTTTTTGATTTATATGATTGTTCTGTGACGTTTCATGTGCTATTATAAGATCACAAAATAAATAAAGGAGAAAAAACATGAATAACGCAAACGCTCTCGACGATAAAGAACTTGAGAAAATTGCCGGTGGAATCGACCAGAACGAAGCTCTCAGCCTGGCACTGCAGCATGCAGGCGTTCCAGCCGAGGGAATTCGGAAGAAAAAGTGGGAACTCGAATATGGACCGAATGGACCATACTACGAGCTCGAATTCAAGTTCCAGGGGATGGAATATGAATACAAAATCGATACGAACGGGAATATCTTAAAAGCAAAAAAAGAGTGGGACGATTGAAAAAACACAATAAGAAAGGCGGGGCACAATGTCCCGTCTTTGTTTTTGCGTGTCGAAAAGGAAGAAGACAGGTGTTTGAATCTGTCTTCTTCCTTTATAGTCTTTATAGTATGGGTTTTAAAGATATCCGGGATCAGCCCACTTTAGGCAGCTTCGCACGGAAGCGTGCAAGCTCTTCGTCAGTGGGAATGTAGTCATCCATCTTCCCGTCATGGAATTTCTCATAGGCGACCATGTCAAAATAACCTGTACCAGTAAGGCCAAAGACAATCGTCTTCTCCTCTCCGGTTTCCTTGCACTTCATCGCCTCGTCAATCGCAACCTTGATTGCATGTGAACTCTCCGGAGCGGGGAGAATTCCTTCCACACGGGCAAACTGTTCTGCAGCTTCGAAGACCGCTGTTTGCGGAACGGCGCGGGCTTCCATCAATCCATCGGCATAGAGCTGTGACAGAACGGGACTCATGCCGTGATAACGAAGACCGCCGGCGTGGTTCGGAGCCGGAATAAAGTCACATCCGAGGGTATACATCTTTGCGAGCGGGCAGACCATACCGGTATCGCAGAAGTCATAGGCATAGACACCGCGCGTAAAGCTCGGACAGGACTGGGGTTCAACTGCTATGATCTGATAGTCTGCTTCTCCGCGCAGTTTTTCGCCCATGAAGGGAGAAATCAGACCGCCGAGATTGGATCCGCCACCGGCACAGCCGATAATCATGTCCGGTTTGATGTTGTATTTATCCAGGGCGGCTTTGGTTTCCAGACCGATAACGGACTGATGGAGCAGAACCTGATTCAGCACGCTCCCCAGCACATAGCGATAACCGGGATTGGAGACTGCAACTTCCACTGCTTCGGAAATTGCGCAGCCGAGAGATCCGGTCGTGCCCGGGTGCTCTGCAAGGATTTTGCGGCCGACCTGTGTTGTTTCGGACGGGGAAGGAACGACAGAGGCTCCGTAGGTGCGCATCACCTCACGGCGGAAGGGCTTCTGCTCATAGCTGACCTTGACCATATAAACTTTGCAATCCAGCCCAAGGTAAGAACAGGCCATGGAAAGCGCTGTGCCCCACTGGCCGGCGCCGGTTTCCGTTGTGACACCTTTCAGCCCCTGATTCTTAGCATAATATGCCTGTGCGATGGCGGAGTTCAGTTTATGGCTGCCGCTGGTATTATTGCCTTCAAACTTGTAGTAGATTTTTGCCGGTGTCTGAAGCTTTTCTTCCAGGCAGTATGCACGGACGAGCGGAGAAGGACGATACATTTTGTAAAAATCACGAATTTCCTGGGGGATCTCGATGTAAGGGGTCTCATTATCCAGTTCCTGGCGAACAAGTTCCTCGCAGAACACACCGCCCAGTTCTTCGGCGGTCATAGGCTGGAGAGTGCCGGGATTCAGCAGAGGGGCAGGCTTGTTTTTCATGTCCGCACGGACATTGTACCAGCTTTGGGGCATCTCGTTTTCTTCAAGGTAAATTTTGTAAGGGATTTTCTTTTCTTCTGACATGGGAATGCTCCTTTCTTTTTCGGGCTTTTCACCCTTTTCTTCCGGGACAGAAAAAAGCCCTGTCCCTTAGCTTTCGCTGGGACAGGACTGAAAATCCTGCGGTGCCACCCGGCTTGGCGTGAAACACGCCCACTTTCAGCATACTGACATATGCCGGTCATCTTTACGGTTGACCACTCCGTCGCACATACTCCGGGGATGCCGTTTCTGATTGCCCTCAGAAGCCCATTCAGCACTGCGCGCCACACTGCCTTACACCAACCGGCAGCTCTCTGCGATGACGGATGCCGTGCCTACTCACTCTTCTTCAACGGTTTAGCGAAGTATAGCATTAAATGATAAAAATGTCAAGCATTAATTCAGAACCTTTTCACGGCTGCTTTGTGGTGGATAAAAGGTTTTTTGAATGGTTATGATTGGATTCCCATTAAGACAAAGGCGGAAACAGTTGACTTTCAAAAGGGGAAGATGTATGATTCCTGTTTGAGAGACAACGGCGTCTCAGAGAGTATCTCTGCGCGCAGCTGGCTCCTTTTTTATTTCAGGAGGATTTGGAATGAAATACTGCAAAAAATGTGTTATGCCGGATACACGGCCGGGAATTCGTTTCAATGAGGACGGCATCTGCTCCGCATGCCAGTCTTACGAGCACAGGAAGAGCGTTGACTGGGATGCAAGATGGAAAGAACTGGAAGCCATCTGCGACAAATACCGCGGAATGAACGGAGACGGATATGACTGCGCTATCGCCGTGTCCGGGGGGAAAGATTCCCACTTTCAGGTGCATCTGATGAAAGAAGAGATGCATATGAACCCTATACTCTTCACGGTAGAGGACAACTTCCCCATGACAGAGGCAGGCATACATAATCTCCGCAACATTTCAGAAGAGTTCGGCTGCAATATTATCAGTATGAAGCCGGATATCAAAGCACAGAAGAAACTGATGCGCTACATGTTTGAACAATACGGCCAGCCGACCTGGTATGTCGACCGCCTGATTTACACCTATCCGCTCTATATGGCGGCAAAGTTCAACACGCCGCTTCTGGTATACGGAGAGAATATCAGCTATGAGTACGGCGGAGCGGGATATCAGGAGACGTATTCGGCAAAAGAACAGCTGAACAACGGTGTCGCCTCCGGGATTTCGGAAGAAGAACTGATTGCAAATGCCGGTGTAACGGCAAAAGACCTCTCTCTGACACGTGCCCCCGAGAAAGATGTGATTGATGCACTTGACCCGATTTATATTTCCTATTTTGTGCCATGGAACAGTGTTAAGAATGCAATCTATGCCAAATCACGCGGATTCCATGATTTGACGCATGAATGGCGCAGAACAATGTGCATGGAAGACTTTGACCAGGTCGACAGCCGGGCATATCTGGTACATCCATGGCTGAAATATCCGAAGTTCGGACATACCAGCACAACGGACTATGCATCCCGCTTTATCCGTTACGGCCTCATTGACAGAGAAACAGCTGTACAGCTCGTGAAAGAACATGACAGCAAGCTGGATCCACTCTGTGTAAGGGACTTCTGTGAATTCTGCGGCTACTCGGAATCCGAGTTCTGGGCCATTGTGGATAAATTTTACAACAAAGAGATTTTTGAGAAAAATGCTCTCGGAGAATGGGTACTGAAGCATCCTGTCTGGGAAAAATAAACGATGGTTCTAATCGGGAGGAAAACAAGTGGCAGAACAAGATCACCAGAAGATACTGATTCTGGATTTTGGAGGACAGTACAGCCAGCTGATTGCACGTCGTATTCGGGAATGCCATGTTTTCAGTGAAGTAAAGCCGTTTACACTTTCAGCGGAAGAAATCAAAGCCTTTCAGCCAAAAGGGATCATCTTCTCGGGCGGACCCGGGAGCGTCTATGAAAAGGACTCCCCCCATCCGACAAAAGAGATTTACGAACTGGGTATACCGATCCTCGGCATTTGTTACGGATGCCAGCTTCTGGCTCAACAATTCGGCGGAAAAGTTGTCCCGGCACAGAATCGCACCGCAAGAGAATACGGAAAAACAGAGACTTGGTTTGACAATCGTTGTCCTCTCTTCAAAGACCTCCCCGGGGAGAGCGTAACCTGGATGAGCCACGGAGATGTCATTTCCGAAATTCCGAAAGGATTTACGCCAGCAGCGCACTCGGCTATGTGCCCAACCGCCTGTATCTGTGATGAAATGCGCAAGTTTTATGGTGTGCAATTTCACCCGGAAGTTACACACACAGAACACGGCATGGAGATCCTCCGGAATTTTCTCCTGAACATCTGCGGCTGCTCGGGAGATTGGACAATGGCAGAATTCCGGCAGAAAACGGTGAAAAGCGTGCGAGAAAAAATCGGAAACGGGAAAGTGCTTCTTGCGCTGTCCGGCGGAGTAGATTCTTCAGTGGCAGCAGCCTTGCTGTCGGAAGCAGTGGGCAGTGCGCTGATTTGTGTTTTTGTCGACCATGGCCTTATGCGAAAAAATGAAGGGGAAGAAATAGAAGCGACATTTTCGCAGAGAAACCTTACGTTTATCCGAGTTGACGCAAAGCATCGCTTTCTGACGAGACTATCGAAGATCAATGCTCCGGAAAAAAAGCGAAAAATCATCGGGACGGAATTCATAAGGGTTTTTGAAGAAGAAGCGAAGAAAATAGGTAAAGTCGACTTTCTTGCCCAGGGGACAATTTACCCTGATGTGATTGAATCCGGACAAGGGAATTCAGATGTTATTAAAAGCCATCATAACGTCGGAGGGCTGCCTTCTACGGTCGATTTCCGAGAGATCCTTGAGCCGCTTCGCATGCTGTTCAAAGATGAAGTTCGGCAGCTCGGTATAGAGCTTGGTCTGCCAAAAAGCCTTGTGGATCGCCAGCCTTTTCCGGGGCCGGGTCTCGCTATCCGCGTTATCGGAGAGGTAACCCAAAGGAAACTGATAATGCTGCAGGAGGCCGATGCAATTTTCCGGGAAGAGATGGAGAAGGCGGATTACGGCGTCACAGCAAACCAGTACTTTGCCGCATTGACAAACATGCGGTCGGTCGGTGTGATGGGAGACGGACGCACGTATGAATACGCAATTGCTCTGCGCTGTGTCAATACGGACGATTTTATGACGGCGGAGTGGACGCGGCTTCCCTATGATCTTCTGGAACGGGTTTCTTCCCGCATCGTGAATGAGGTGGAGGGCGTTAACCGGGTGCTGTATGACATTACTTCCAAACCTCCGGCGACAGTAGAGTATGAATGATCACATTCACAATAAAACTGACAATCGGACCTCTGATGTAGGCATATCAGAGATCCGATTGCTATTATAGGATTATGTTTTAAGGCGCTTTTCCTTCACGTTCGATTTTAGTAAGAGTATCCTGGAGGATTTCTTTTCTCAAGGCAGTAAGCCATTCAGAAAAAGCAACGGAATCAAAAGCATAGGTCCGGTTCAGGGTATATTCATGATCTTCCCAGGTGTCCAGGGGGGACTCATTATGCTGGATGAGGGCTTCAAGCTTATCAAGCGCCTTGTAGAGTTTTGCCTCGGCGGTTTCCTGAGCATCCATTTCCGCATACAATGAAGCCAGTTCTTGTGATACTTCGGGAGGAAGACTTGCCACCCATTGGTTCAAAAGAGAATCTTCCGTCTCTCTGTCCTGCTCGGTTTTCCGGAAAGACGGAATGTCTCCGGTAAAGCATTCTCCCAGATCGTGGATCAGACACATATTGACAACTTTGTTCATATCGAGCTCAGGGAATTCGTGTTTTAAGAGAAATGCCATGAGGGAAACTCTCCAGCTGTGTTCTGCAACACTCTCGGGTCGCTTTTTGGATGTTGTACAGTGGCGCGGTGTGTCTTTCAGCCGTTCGGCAACATGCAGTATTTCCAAGTATTCTCTTGCGTTCATAGAATTGTCCTCTTCACTTTTTGCTCTGTTAATGCAGAGTTAATTTATCTTTTGAGCGTTCCTGTTTTCCAGCGCATGGATCAACGATACAACCGTCTCGTGGTATGGCACGGGAACTCCGAGCTCTCTGCCTCTCTTCAGAACATAACCACTGATATAATCCACCTCACTCTTTTGCCCCGTTTTAACATGGGTATAGATAGAGGTGTAGCCTTTCTTTCCGTTTTCAATTACTTCAACAACACTTGCTGTGACCTGATCCTCGTCAAAACATTCAAACCCATCAGCATGTGCAACTTCAACGGCTTCGTGAATCAGTTTTCGCATTAACGAATTCGCATAGGGGTCGTCCATAATGAATCCGAGCGGAACCTGAAGCACCCCGGTAAGAGAAGATGCTGCCGTATTTACAAACAATTTATCCCATATTTGTTTTTTAATCGATTCCGAAACTGAACAAGGAAATCCGCATGCAGTTAACTCATCCGAGATAAAACCAATATCTGAATCACTGTCCAGAGCACCAATGGCGGTCTTCCCTATCCCGCTGTGGAAGATCAGACCGGGCTCGACAACACTGCTGCTGTGTTTTGTGGAGCCGATGATCGCATGTGAAGAATCTGCATATTTGAGCAGTTTCTCATCATGTCCAGCGCCGTTTTGCAGCGTCATCACATATGTATTTGGACCAATGATAGTTTTGTTGCTTTCCAATACCGTGAGCGTATCCATTACCCTAACGAAAATGATGACAAGATCTGCTACAGGCAGCCCGGAACAGCTTGAAACGGCATGAGGATGGTAACCGGTCTCGATCCCGTCCCGTTCTCTGACAATTATACCATTTTTGTCCAGAAACGCCTGCTTTTCAGGATTATGGCCAATCAGAAAAACAGTATTTCTTTTTGAAAGATAGCTCCCGAACAGACATCCCATAGCCCCGGAGCCAAGAACAGCAATATTCATAATCTATAATACCTTTTCATAAATTGATCTGCTGATGGATCAGAAGAATAACATCAAGCGCCCAGAATTTTTATGATTTCTGAAAGATCTGCCGCAAAATAGATTCCCTGCAGTTTTTCTTCAGAGGATAAACCCATCGTTACCATATGTTCCAGGAGAAGTTTCAACCCATAATAATAATCATGCAGATTATAGAGAATGCACGGCGCCCGGAGATCCTTCAACGCAACCTGGGACATTATTTCCGTGATTTCATCCAGGGTTCCCGTTCCTCCCGGGAAGGCGATAAAGGCATCCCCCAACTCGATCATCTTTGTTTTGCGTTCGGTGATATCGGGCGTGACAATCAGCTCTGTAATGGCATCATACAAAAATCCCTCGTCGACAAACCGCTGAGGCTCAACGCCCGTTACCGTTCCTCCGGCCTCCAGAACACTCTCTGCCAGTTCTCCCATCAGGCCGGATTTCGATCCGCCGTATACAAGGGAGTTGCCGCTTTGGCCAATCCAGGTGCCGAGTTCCCGCACAGCAGCTTTCAGGGAAGGATCATTCCCTTCATTTGCGCCAAGGTATACCGTTATTCTCATTGCACTCCTCCTAAGGGAAAAGCCCGGCGGTTACGCCGGGCTTTTCATGAATCATAAAAAACTTACCAGAGATCGACAGAACCTGTCTCTTCCCCTTTTACCCAATAGGCCTTGTTTTCATCCACACGGATGTAGACTTTTTCAACATCGCCAACCTTGGCAAGGATGGCTTCCGGAGTGATCTCTCCGCCCATCGCGGACTGGATAATAACTTCGGCAACAGGAGCCTTTTTGGTACGGGGCTTTTTAACGGTTTCTTTCATAGCAACTATTTTCTCCTCAACTTTTTTCTCTGCCTTTACAGCGGCAGCTTTTGCTTTCTTTGCAGCGGGTTTCTTCTCAGCAGCAGGCTTTTCCTCAGCTGCCGGTTTCTTCTCGGCAGCGGGCTTCTTTGCAGCAGCCTTTTTTGCAACGGTTTTTTTCTCAGCTTTTACAGCTGCAACAACCGCTTCTTCCGCTTTTTCAGCAGCGGCTTCGACTTTTTCCTCAACCTCGAGGATCTCGCCGTATACTTCCTTAACCTTATCAGCGATTTTTTCACTGACCTTCATGCGGCCGGCTTCAATTGCGCTGATTGCAGAAGAGCTTACAGCAAGGGTTTTAGCAAATGCTGCCTGAGAAAGCTTTTTTTCAGTACGAAGTTCTTTAAGTGTCATAAATCTTTAATCCTCCAAT
>JAFQZI010000138.1 GCA_017406005.1 Oscillospiraceae bacterium
TGCTCCATCCGCAGCAGCCTCAAGGGAAGGAAAGCCCAGCTTACCGATCGCGGCGACACTCAATGCGCTTGCCGCCGCCCCTTTGAGAAAGGTCCGTCTGGAAATGTTTTTCATAGTCTGCCTCCTTTAAAAGAATAAAATATTGGGAAAAACATATCAGTATTGTATCATGGATCGGTATGATGTCAAGATTTTTGAATCGGTTTTATCCGATCTGTTTCCTCCCCAAATGCATAAAGTGCTTGCATTTTCACAACGTTCTGATAAAATAAATTTCGAAATAATCATACAATACATACGGAGGTTTCCTGATGAAGATTTTAGCGCTTCTTGCCAAGTTCCTTTTCTCTGCTAAAAAGTCTAAAATTCAGAAAAAACGTGCAAAGAGAATCCGCGCACGGAAACGTAAAGCAGTCTTCTTTGGTTTAACAGTTCTATGCGTTGCTCTTGCTTCGGCCTCGTTCAGCGTGAAAGCTTTGAAACATCGCAAAGAGAGAAACACACATCTTTTCTACGGCAGCAGATATTGACGCAAAAGCCGCCGAGGGCCATCCCCTCTGCGGCTTTTATTCCTTTTTAAGAACGGAAGTGTTTTTATGAGTTTTTCCAAATGGATCGTCCGGGCAGCAGCTCCATTGCCCGATCTTGAAGCTTACGAGCGTTTTTTGTTTCTCGGTCCGCACCCGGACGATATTGTGATTGGGGCAGGTGCATCAGCTGCGAAGCTTGCCGCAGCAGGGAAAAAGATCCGTTTTTTCATCTGTACGGACGGGCGTTACGGTTTTGACCATTCTCCCGCAGAAATACACACCCCGGAGGAGATGGCTGCAGTCCGAAAAAAAGAGGCCATCTGTTCCGCAGAAATGCTCGGAATAACGGACGTCTGTTTCGGCGGGCTCTCAGACGGTGCATTCTACCGAAAAAAAGAACTGTTTCAGGTACTTCTCAAAGCCATCAGCGATTTTCAGCCGGATGTGGTTTTCTGCCCGGATCCTTCCGTCACCAGTGAATGCCACAGCGACCATCTCAACGTCGGAGAAATGGCAAAACGAGCCATCTGCTTCGCTCCGAATGAGAAGATCATGCAGAAGTATGGTCTGCAGGCCGCACCGGTAAAGGCGATTGCTTTCTATATGACGGCAAAACCAAACCGCTTTATCGGCACATACGGATTTCTGCCAAAACAGCTCGATGCCATTTTTGATTGTCATAAAAGTCAGTTCCCGAAGGACTCACAGGCAGCAAAATCTCTGGAGCTTTACCTGAAAATCCGTGCATATGACTATGGGCTGAAAACCCTGAAAAAAACCGCCGAAGGGTTCCGCGTCCTCGGCCAGACGCAGATGCACTGCCTCCCCGAAGTTGGAGATTAAGTTTACATTATTCTGTTAACATAATTTAAATAGTTGCTCCCGGATACTGGTTTTGAAACCAATATCCGGGAGCTGGTTTTTATTTATTTAAGAGAGCACTCTTCGCTATACAGGTTCTCTACTTTTGGAGCCTGCTTTCTGGCTATATGATTGCTTCAGGCTGCTTCAGCCAGCACGCTGTCCAGCCAAGCATATGCCTCGGTGACATCATAATCACCGGCATGAGGTTTCAGCCATGCAAACTCAAAACTCATATCCTCAATATCCGGATTGTTGGAAATACTGTAACGGAGAATTGTTTCCACTGCGAAGGAGGAGTCCCGATCATTCATACCATACCGCACATACCAGTAAGGTGCTTTGGTTCCCGCATCATTCCCTTCAGTATCGTTGAGATATTCTATCGCATTGCTCATGCGCATCTGAAGTGCAAGGAATCTGCCTTCTTCCGTAGCCTTGAATTCATCCCACGTCATTCCTGTATCATCCAGCCCGGATCCGTTGCCCTCAACGCCGTCATGATCCCAGGAGTACGCTTCAAATGCGCTGTATTCATAGGCTGTTGTACCAAAAAGCGTGTCTTCATTTGTAGCTGACCAGGGGAGGCCCTTGTTGCTGAATGCGCAGACGACCTTCAGTTTTGTATTGGCGGCCACCCAGGCAAGATGTCTGGAAAAGTCATAAGAAAAGCTGTCATCTGCATTCAGAACAAGCCAATCCTTCGCACCGGCACCGTCTTTCTCATTCTTGGAACCTTCGTCAACATCTGCTGCCATCTGCTCCGCTCCAATTTCCTGAATGGATTCTGCAATCTCTTCTTCCATCAGGCCGATGATTGCTTCTTTCAAATTTGCAGCAGTAAGCGGAGTACCGTCGTCCAGCTTCAGGCCGAGTCCATCAACATAGGTTTCATACAGGCTTGCCAGATAAGAGGAAACTTCTTCTTTCACCGTCGCATCATCAGTTGTATATAGAACAAGGGACTTCCCTTCGGGATCTTTGTTGAAGTCAATATCCTGCAGAGCCAGGCGGGTTTCGGCATATGTCCATTCATATGCTGCATCGGCATTGGGCAGATCTGTGATCGGGCAATAAGCAATCACGGCAAAAACCGCATCACTGAGTGTGGAAACATAGGTATCACCATCTTTTTCCACCCCTGCTGCACCGATTTCATAGAGGAAGGGGAAAAAGTCTGTGCTGTTACCGCTGGCAGCGATAACTGACGAAAGAGCACCTCCGCCCGAAGTTCCTGTGATAACGATTCTGTCAAGATTCCCTGCGGGCAAAAGCTCATCATTCTGCCGCAGATAACGGATCACTGCCTTAGTGTCTGCTACCGTCGCCGGTGAATGACCAAGATAAAGGCCGTCCTCGCCCGGTTTGTCATTCCTGCCACGGCACCCATAGCTGACAAGCACATATCCTTTGGAAAGAATCATCCCGACTTTGTCTTTGTCATCATCGGCAGAATATTCAGCCACCGTTTCCGGATCATCCTTCGCTACCTTTGTACGACTGGAATAGCTGTTTGCCATCCATCCCGCATTGTTGACGCAGAGAATAACAGGGCTTTCTTTTGTCGCATTTTCCGGAATATAGATGCTTATACGCTGTTCCGTAGAAATCGGATCCGCCAGGTAATAATCTTCATACTGAACAACTTTGAGCGGCTCACCGTCGATTGTAACGTTCAGTTCTCTGCTGATTGCATCTGTAAATTCAAGGTTTCCGGACGGAGGAAACACCTCCGGCTTCTTTTCTTTCTTCGCAGCAAGTGCCGGGCTGCAAATACATCCAAATAGAAGCGAGATGCAGAGCATCACCACAAGAATCTTCATCGTTTTTTTCATCGTTATTTTTTCCTTTCTTATATGATTCTTGAAACTGTACTTATTTTATACTTTCATCCGCAGAATAAAAATGCTACTATATAATCAGGAAGTACCATCTGATATTCTCTTTTGCAAAGCAGGTGAGTTTCATGACGTATACCGAAAAATCCGGGTCCAGATTCGAGCAGATCTTTATCGACGAGCCGCTCCGAAAATTTCTGTACGAGAACGAGATTACTCTGGATAATTATCTCTCTCATCAGGATGAACTGAAAAAGCTTTTTCCGGACGAAGAGAGTTATCACACCTTCCTTAATGCCTATCTCAGCAGTTCCGGTATTATCTCTTATCGCCAGTTCCTGAAAGCTCCCCAGAAGATTGATCTGTTTCTCCATCCGAGATACATTCAGCAAAGGCCTCACATACATGATTTCTATGAGATCAAATATCTCCTGAAAGGCAGCGGCACAGTGCATATCTCTTCTGAGCTGATTTTTCTGAAACAATCTGATCTCTGCCTGATTTCCCCTTATGTTCCGCACAGCAGTGAAATCTATTCTGATGATGCCATTATGGTTAATCTGGTTCTTCCTTCAGAGCATTTACAATGCCTTCTCCCTCGTGTTATGAGTTTTCCAAACATTTTTCAGCAGTATTTCTCTCCTGATCAAACACTTTCTGCCGAGAGCCGTTTTCTGCACTGCAGTACAAAACAGGATCCGGAAATCTATCGTCTGGTACAATCTCTGCTGGAATACTATTCAAAAAAGAAAGGCCGAACAATATCCGGAAATCTGATATCGGAAGCTTATTTAGAGCAGATCTTCCTGCAAATTCTCTCTCTGCAGCCAGCGGAAAAGGAAGAAGAGAGAAATCGCATCAATGAAGAACAGACGTTGGAAACAATGACTGCTTATATCCGGGAGAACCTTCAGGATGTTTCTCTTTCTGAGATTTCCAAGCTTCTGCATTTCAGCACACCATATACCAGCAAGTTAATCCGGAAGAAGACTGGATATACCTTTCAGATGTTGTTATTGATCCTCCGTATGGAAAAAGCAGCGGAACTTCTGAAAGGAACGGATTGGCCGGTCGACCGGATTGCAGCGGAAATAGGTCTCACTGGGAAAACCAACTTTTACCGGCAATTCAAGAACTTCTATGGCATGAGCCCGGCAACATTCCGTAAAAAAGAATAAGAAAATCATATTACGATTTATAAAAATCTCAAAGTTGATAATATATTACTTTCAATAAGCAGCTCCCGGATACTGGCATCTGACCAATATCCGGGAGCAGTTGTTTTGTTATTGCGGTAATACTTTATGCAGCGTTCTGGGAGAAGGCAAACTGGTCAAAGGAACAGATGATTCCCTCAGCTTCGGAAGAAAAGACAAAGTAAACACCGTGGAGTCCAGTAACAGGCTCATCCAGTTCACTGCCGATCCAGCTCCAGACCATACCGTCGGTTCCGTCTTCCTTCTCGGAAGCAGCCTCATATGCTTCGGAAGAGAGCTTCACGGTACCGATCTGCTTTCCTCCCTGTGCCTCGGTCGGCGCGTCGATCCAGACGGCTACTTCCCCGTCATTTTCAGCGGGAGAGACCAGAAGGCTGACAGATGCGGGAGCAGCTTCTTCTCCGAAGTCGAGATACTTGAATCCGGCAATATTGCCGCTTCGCAGCTCGGCGATATAAGTGGCATGCTTTGCTGTTTCATCGCGTGTGCCTACGATATACGGGTCAGCTTCCAGGCATTCCGTATGGACATTATTTTTCTCAGAGGATGGTGCCTGATGATCCCAGGCGGGGATCAGGTATACCGTGCGGTCAGCATTGATGACACTGTATGCCGGGATGCTGCCCGCGACCCCGGAAGAGGTATATTCAAACGGTGTGATGACAGGGGTATCCCCATCGAGATAAACCTGCACCTCCCCTGCCACGGCATGGCGGGTGAAGCTGGTGCGGTTGGTTTGACGATGGCCGAAGTAGATCCACTTGCCGTTGATCTTCGCCAGACCGCCATGGTTGTTGCCGTAAGCATATACCGGGAAATCCGTAAACACCATTTCGCCGGTTTCAAGGTCTCGGACATAACGGCCGCTGGTGTCGGAAACGATATTGCCGTGGTTTCCGCTGATCACATAGTCGAGCTCCGGATAGAACTCCTCTACCCCGTTTTCACCGAAGTGCCAGGTTCCGTTCATCATGTCATCCGTCCAGAGCCAGCCGAGCGTTGAGTTGTACCAGGTGCCGTCCATGCCCACATCATAGCTGACATAGAAATAGACATAAACACCGAGTTCCTCGACCCAGCCCTGCAGAGAGGGGCCTTCATAAATCGGCAGATAGCTGCGTGCATCGTTCGGCATCCAGCTGATGACTTCGATACCATCGCCGTCCGTGAGATCCTTTTTCAGCTGATAGAGCACGCCGATATGGCTCATGCCGCTCTTGTAGTCGTCTGCAGCAACAGCGGCTTCGACTTCCGGATAGGTGTTATAAACCGTTTTCATGCAGGAGCCGGCGATGTAAATCGTGCCGTCTTTGTCAATATAAATGGAAGGGTCATAAGCTGCCTTGACGGAGATCTTCCATTCGCCTTCTTCCTCTGGCCACGGGCCGCAGGGATTGTCTGCCACACGCAGCACGGAATAAGCGTTGAACTCGTTGGAAATCATATAATACAGGTCGGTATTCACGTCATAAGCGCAGTCCGGTGCGAAAAGGCCAACGGTTGCGCCGGAGGTTGCATGCTCCGAAATATCCAGGTAAACGCCTTCATAACGCCAGTCACTCAGGTCATAAACCGGAGCGGAGTAGAGCAGATAATTGAAGCCGCAGGAACCGATGCCGGTGTCATCATGAGAACCGTAGAGATAGCAGCGCCACTCGTTGTCGTCCTTGGACCAGTAGACCTGCGGTTCCCCGTCGGGAATGTGCTCCCAGGTGGGCAGAAGCGGGTTCCAGGCACCGGCCTGGGTTACCGGTTCGCCGGTCTTCGGGTTTGTCTCATACACCAGGGGATCCATGGTATAGCTGTACTCGTCTCCACAGTCCGTGCATACATAATGGCGGTAACCGCCTTCGGTGTCAGTCGCCTCATAGCTGTCCGGCTGGAGCTGGTAATGGTGCTCAAATTCATGATGCTGGAAAACGGGTTCGGGTTTTGGTTCCTTATTCCTCTTTGCCGCTAACGCACCGGCAGGCAGAAGCGAAACCATCATACAAAGGCAGAGCAGAAGGGAAATCGCCATTCTTTTCTTCATCGTTATGACTCCTTATTTATGTAAATTTAATTATTGTTAATATCAGGTCACTGTGATGATCACTCTCTGATAAGCGCGTGGATTCGTGCCTCCGGCATCGATGCCTTCCAGGATCACATGCAGGGTGTCTCCCTGCTTTGCATCCGCCGGAACTGTGAACTCTGCCGTATCCCCGTTTTCACCCGAAACAACAACCTCAACCGGAATCGGATTCTTGTCCCCATCCTTCTTCTCCTCATACGTATCTCCGAGCGGATAGTGGTACCACAGGAAGGTGACCTCATCTCCGTCCGGATCCGCTGCCAGAGCGTGCAGTGTCAACGTTTCACCGGCTGCTGCTGTAAGATCAATGCCTTCTGCAACAGTCACTTCCGGCAGATGGTTGGCATCCTCATAAGCCGATGCCACACACCAGTCCGCCCGCATGGCAAAGTCACTCTGAATTGCAGCGATCCATGCAGCGATTCCCCTCTCATTTCCCTTTGCAGCCTGGAAAAGACGATAAGGCTCATTGTTCTTATTTTTTTTCAGGGCGTAACGGCCATTCCATCCGCCGTAAGCGAGGTCTTCTATGCTGCGAAGCCCGTTCGGGATCGCAATGAACCACGCTGGGGAGTCTCCTTCAGAAAGGAAGTCATATCTCTCATAAGCATGGCCTACCCACAAAGTCTCATCTCCCAGCAAAGCCTCGTTTGCTCCATACTGGTCAGGGTCATCTTCTCCGATCAGATATGTACCGTCTCCCCAGGTGACATATTTGTTCATCAATGCACCGTGGTTTTTCTCCAGATGTTCCTCCATCCAGGCACTGCTCATCTTCTCAACAGATTCTGCTGAAAGCTCCTCAACGTTTGCCCAGCGATAACCATAGGCAAGCGTGGAAGCGGAGACGTCCACCATGCGCATCTCCGGCCAGTTGACCTGAATATAATCCTTGTAGCAGGTATCCTGCATACCCCACGCAATCAGGATAACATGATCACACAGATGCTGATAGAGCGTATTCCATTCATCAGTATCCTGATATTCCTCTGCAATGGAAAGCAGTGCACGGGCAACCGTGTTGGCTCCTCCGCCCACCTCGATAAACAGCGGCCGATGATCCTCAGCCAGAATCCTTGCTTTAATCAGCTCAGATCCCTCTGTGATCTCCGTCATCTCAGAGGCAAGCTTTATATTGCCGACAACGGTGATTTCCCTTAAGGACTCCGGGGAAGGATAGTCCGGATCATGCACGATGAGGTTGGGATAAATCTCCGCATAAGCATCCAAAAATTCATCCATCCATTCCGTGCCCATCCAGCGGTAACTCTCCGTATTTTCATCCCCACTCCAGTGCAGGCTGGAACTTGTCTGTACGATGCCTTCCAGGTCAAACTCATTGGAATAGAGCAGGGTATGGATCAGGGAGTTCATGTCATCCACTTCCCCATCCTGCGTCACAAGCAGCCTGGGCTTTCCTTCAAAATAAGGCAGAGCCGTATCACTTGCAAAAGCCGATCCGGAAATCAATCCACCCACCAGCAGAATGCATAACAGTGCTGAAAGAATTCTCTTCATTCGAATTTTTTCCCCCTCTTAAGATGATTCTTTGTATGTAAAACGCAGAAGTATATATGCTGTAAATAGAGTATAATAGGAATAAACTGCCCATGCGAAAAGCATGGGCTAATCGGTTCATTTTTTAGCGCGAACGGTCAGCAAATTATGCTGCTTTTTCAATGGGAACCCAGATATCCTGTTCGAGAGCCATCTGGAGAACGGTCGGGGTATCGCCCTTCATGAAGCCGGTCTTGTCTTCGAGAACTTCAAACTGCTCGCCTTCGGCTGCATCCTTGTCATAGGTGGTGCGGGTCATCTGGTCATCACCGTAGAAGTTGCACTCGAGGTAGAACTCGGTGAAGTCTTCATTCGCAGAAACGGTTACAGGCATGTCTTCCACGCCAATGCTCTCAATGGAGAACTCTACAACGGTATAGACAGCATAGTCTTCATTCGGGTCAAACTCGGGCTCTGCCGGGAGATCTGCTTCCGTTGCTGCACCGAGGCTGATCCACAGATCCTGATCCATTGCCATCTGGAGAACGGTCGGAGTGTCGCCCTTCATGAAGCCGGTTTTGTCTTCGAGAACTTCAAACTGCTCGCCTTCGGCTGCATCCTTGTTGTAGGTGGTGCGGGTCATCTGATCGTCACCGTAGAAGTTGCACTCAAGATAGAACTCGCTGAAGTCCTTCTTTGCGGAGACAGTTACAGGCATGTCTTCCACGCCGATGCTCTCGATGGAGAACTCTACGACGGTCCACATATCATAGTCGGGATTCGGATCAAATTCGGGTTCTGCGATGTCTTCCTCTGTTGCTGCAAATGCCATTGCGCTTAGAGAGAGAACCAGTGCCAGGGTCATCATAATTGCCAGGAACTTTTTCATGTTTTTTAACTCCTTTTTTATATTTCCATGGGTTTCCCCATAGTTTACTGAATCAGAGACTTCATATAGGTTACAGAGTCTTCATTCGCTTGGATGCTTTCACTCCAGTTGATTTCACTGACGTTAAATACATGCTTAAGTGGATTTTCCTGCTCATCATAGACATGAAGTTCATGATCAATACCCTTGTCCGTCAGCCATGAATCAAATGAAATAGCCTGGTCATATAGAATTGCATCCTGTGGGCTTGTAATGATATACATTTTCGGATAAGTCTCCGGGTTAATCAGAGTGAAGAGATCCACTTCTTCTACAGCATCATCCATCAAAACTTCTTCTGTGATTCTGGTTGCCATAAAATTCTTGAAACCTTTGCCGGTTTTCAGATCGTCTCGCAGCTCTAAAATATCGACTTCCGGACAAGTCAAAACATACCCTTTGATTTCGTATAAAGGTGCAGTTACTTCAAATTTTTCCTGCAGCGCTTCTTCGCTGATGATAGTGGCCGTAAGATTGACAAGATACCCACCTGCACTATCTCCCGTCATAACAACCCGATTAAGATCAAGGTGATACTCATCGGCATGTTCTTCTACCCAATTGAGTGCTGTAAAGATCTCTTTCTCTATATTCTGAAAGGTTCCTGCTTTAGGCATAAGTGTGTAGTTTATTGAAACAACGATAAACCCCTGGTCTGCAAGGTACTGGCTGTAATCTTCATTATTAGCCTGTGTACCTCCGAAGAATCCACCGCCATGGACACGCAAAATGACCGGATACAGTTCGCCGCTGGAAAGATCTCCATAAATATTGATGAAATGTGCACTATCTCCGTCTTCGATATAAGGGATATTCGCAGCCGCAGCTATAGAAGGAACATCATCTGCGCAAGCAACAACTGTCCCTGTGATTACTATGCTGAAGATTATCAACAATAGAAACGTTGTACTAATTCCCTTTTTCATTATTCCTCTCTCCTTAATTATTTATTGCTTTTCTTTCGCGAATAGATGCCTGCTCCGCAGGAAGATTCTTCTCTACTGTCCAGAGGAAAATCAGGACTGCGCAGATGCCAAAGCCTATCGTCTCCACCCAGATATAGCTGGTGGAAATAGCTGCCTGAACACCGGCCGGCTGAGTTATCTCGCCAACGACAGCAGTCTGGTCATAACCTGCTGCTCCCAAAATTGCACTGAGAATTGCATTGCAGATGGGCGTTGCAGCAACCATCAACGAGCTGTAGATCGACATAGTCAGTCCGTCCGTGCGGATACCGGAAGTGTATTCGATGTGGTCAATCACATCCGCCAGCATTGCGAGAATCAGATAGCAGGCCGGAGCAGAACCAAGGCATTTCACAGCTACGCCAATCGCAATACCGACGATGTTGCTCCCTGAGAAGCCTGCTATCAGACCGCCGATCACCCCTACCAGAGCTCCGACAATCACCACTTTCCGCTTGGAAAATTTATTAGACAGAGGGACAACGAAAACAGCCGCAACCGCCATGGGTACAGCTCCCATGATCGCCAGCAGGGACTGTGAAGCACCCCAGGCATCCGCACTGCCGAAGAAGGAATTATCGATCACCCACTTACAGAAATACGCCATGGAAGAATTTTTCATAGCTCCTGCCCAGTGGAAGCAGAGGTAGAAAAGGATCGTAATCCACCACCATTTTTCACTGGTAACTGCTTTCAGCTGCTGCTTGAGAGATGCCGTCTCCCGGGTATGGCTTTCCGATGCAGAACTGCTTCCCATCCCTTCTTCGGTAACGCGTTCTCTTGTAAATTTGAACTGCAGAAAAGCGGTCAATGCCGTAAAAATGGCAACTGCCAGCATAGCAACAAACCAGAGGTGCTGATTCTCTTTCAGTGCAAACGAGACAAGGATCGGGAACACCATGGATCCCGCTCCCATAACACCGAGGCCGGCCACATTGGTGAGAGATGCGAGAGAACTCCTCTTTTTGCTGTCTCTGGTAGAGACCGGGATCAGGGTGGCATTGGCTGTATTGTAGATCGGATAGGCAACCGCATAGTAAAGATTATACGCAATGGCAATCCATACCATCCGTGCCGCACCCTGGAACGGTACAATGAACATCAGTACACTGCCGATGGACATCGTAAGCGCTGAGAGAAGAATCCAGGGCCGGGCTTTCCCTGCCAGAACCTTCGTTCTTTCTATCAGCTGTCCAACAATCAGGTTAGCTGCGACAATCAGAAATGTAGAAACGATCTGCAGCCCGGTCAGAAATCCGAGATTCAGTTTCAGAACATCGGTGAAATACTGCTGCAGCATGCTTGTGAAAATGCCGGAAGAGAGCATTGCACCGAATGGGCCGATAAAGTACCCGAAGAGCATTTCAGGGAGCTTTACTTCATCCGTCTTAATAAAAGATGCCGTCAGAGGGGAATTCCAGAAATTACTTTTTTTGTTCTCCATGCCTTACTCCTTGTTCGTCCAGTTCGCGCCTTTATCTCCGCCGTCTTTCAGCACATAAGCTGAGTTGGGAGAGGAGACTTTTCTGAATACTGCATCGTCATGAAGATTTCCGCTTGCCGCTGTTACACGAACTTCCGCACCCATCGGAACGTTGAACTCAAAAATATGTTCACCGTATTTCGTTTCCAGCTTATCTCCGTTGACAAAAAGCGTTACTTCATTCTGATTGGTATAGACCTTTACCGTGATTTCATTTTCTGTCCGGTCCTCAAAGCGTTTGGAACAGATATGGATGAACGGTTCCTTGCTCCAGTAAGCTTTATACAGGTAAAAGCTGTCTTTTTTGGTTTTCCGGTCAAAGGTGATGAGCCCCTTGTGGTTCATGCCCGGTTCTCCGCCCTGGTCGCGGGCATCCGCTGCAAAATCAAACATATTCCAGACATGTGTCGCCCACATCCACGGGTGCCGCTCAAAGCACTTCAGCATATACTCGTGGTAGATTGCCTGATACTCTTCCGTATGGTCTCCTCTGCGCGGGTGCGAAGAGTGCAGATTCGGCATACCCTCACAACCGTATTCCGAGTAACCGAGGCAGCGGTCGGGGTAGGCCTTGTGGAAAAAATCCATCCACAGATCATTCAGGAAGAGGCCGGGTACATACCAGCCGAGATACAGATTCCAGCTTACAGTGTCTGTAATATGTGCCACAGGATTGAATGGCCCGCACATGGCATAGCAGGCAAGGGTTGTAAATCTGCCCGGATCCATTTTATGGCAGAGATCATTGAGCATGCGATGGTTGTCCAGCATATCAGCCTTGTCTTTTGTGGAGATGGTGATCTCATTGCTCACACCCCAGCAGACGATGGAGGCATGATTGTAATTCTGAACGATCAGCTCTTTCATCTGGCTGACAGTATTTTCCCGTCCGTTCGGCATATGCTCGGAGATATACGGTATCTCCGCCCAGACTACCATGCCCCGCTCATCACACAGATCATAGAAATACTGGTCATGCTGATAGTGTGCCAGGCGGATGGTGTTGGCTCCCAGTTCGGTGATCAGATCCATGTCCTCAAGATGCTCTTTTTTGGAGATGGCGTTGCCGAGGCCTTTCCGATCCTGATGACGGGAGACACCCCGAAGCGGGTAGCTCTTTCCGTTGAGATAAAACCCGGTTTTTGCGTGATAATGGAAATCCCGGACACCGAAGCGGGCAGAAATCTCGTCTCCGGATTCCAGCTTTGCTACAGCTGTATAAAGATACGGATCTTCCAGTCCATTCCAGAGGCGGACATTGTCAATCGTGAGGTGGACATCTTTTCCCGCTCCCCTGCAGACTTCCTTTCCGGAAGCATCCAGAACAGAAACCGTAACAGCCTCTTCGCAGTTGGTGAATGTTTTCACCACGACTTCGCCTTTCCGATATCCTTCCACAGGCTTAGCCGTGATCTGTATTCCCGGACCGCCGAAGTAATCGAGATCAAAATGATTCCGGTTGACAATCAGCAGATCGACGTCCCGATAGATACCGCCGTAAAAAGTGAAGTCAGCTTTCTGGGGATAAACGCGGTCATTTACTCCGTTATCCACCCATACCTTCAGCGTGTTTTCGTCTTCCAGAACTGCTGTGATATCCGCACGGAAGGTGGAATAACCTCCGTCATGTGTCATAACATGCTTTCCGTTGAGCTCGACTTTTGCAGAAGCATTTACCCCATGAAATTCCAGATAGACGCACTGTGCCTCGGAATTAAAATCCGGTTTCTTAAATTCTTTTGTGTAGAGACACTCTCCGCGGTAATAATCATCTCCGCCGTCCTGCCCGTCAACGGCATTCCAGGTATGCGGAATGCTGCAGGGAACTGTTTCCCCGTCCCGGCCGGTAAACTGCCAGTTCTGATTGAGAAGGATTATTTCTCTCATTCCTTTTCCTTTCTGTCAAAACATTTCCGAAAATCGCCCTTGCGAAACGGCAGGGGCGATTTCAGATTACAACAGCGTCTTAATCCTTGATTTGTCTGGAGAAACCGACAACGATCTGAAACACGAGGGAAACCAGAAATACAACAATACCAGCAACGGCAAGATTCATTGCCGCAACTGCAACAGGATTGCTGGCTTCCAGATCAGAAAAATAGATGTAGCCGGCGAGGAGCGTGCGCCCCTCAATGAGCGTACACATCGCCCATGCATCTGCAAAAACCGCCACCAGCAGCATCAGATCGCGCAGCCCTGCAGGGAGTTTTTTATAAAAGAACACAATGATTAAATCCAGAACGACCGCAGCAGCACAGCCGTAAATCACCTGATTGAGATGTGCGAGGCTGTATGCTTTTCCGGAACTGACCACACTAAGCAACAGTGCAATCAGGACGAGCACGGCACTGAGTGCCAGAAGAATCTGAACCCGTGTAAGTTTTGTCTCTTTCATGCCTGATTCTCCTTTCTCTTCTTTGCTCCTGCAACAGATGAAACGGTATACCCGAGGACACAGATTGCCATCAGCGCTGCCGATCCGTAGAGCAGCGTCTTGTAGAGCGTACGCCACCAGACGTTAAGCTCGACACGGTGAGAGCTTGAGTTGATTCCGTTCATTGCATTGCTCTGGGCATAGACATAAAGCGTGTTGTGGACGCGATCTTTAATTGCTTTGAGCATTTCAGCGTCATGTGCAAAGGTGTTTGTGGTATCCGTAATATATGTGTTCCAGACTTCCTGGACGTCGTTCGTGTCAAAGTTTGTCGTGCCGGCTATAACGGATTCTTTCCAGGTCATATAGCTTGCGGGATTTACCATGTCGGAAATTACATACCCGTGGAATCCCCATTCATCACAGAGAATATCCTGAATCAGCCCTTTATGTGCGCCTACGTAAACCGGTCCGATCCGGCTGAAGGATGTCATAACACCGAGCGTACCGCCTTCTATGGCGATCTGGAAGCTGCGGAGTTCCAGCTCACGGGCTTTCTGCTCGTTCATAAACGGTGCAACGCCGTTGCGGTTGGACTCCTGGTCATTAAATGCATAGTGTTTCGGTGCGCAGATCAGTCCTTTGGTAAGTGCTCCGCGTGCAACAGCAAGGCCTGTATAACCGGAGAGAACAGGATCTTCTGAGTAATACTCACAGTTTCTGCCGTTATAGGCATGGCGGTGCAGGTTCAGACCGGGCCCCCAAATGAACGGCAGGCCGTTGAAGAGGCTGTTGTTTCCCCACAGGATGCCGCATTCTTCCGAAAACTCCTTGTTGAAGGTTGCTGCCAGAAGCGGAGCGCAGCCCATGTTGTTGCCTTGATACTCCGCATTTGGATCTTCCGCAGTGACATACCAGGGAGAAGCATCGTCCGAATAAGCTGCGAGTTTTGCGTTGAAACCGTTCGGGCCGTTTTCCGTATACTGCCCGCCGGAGAATCCGATGGATTCCATTGCCGGTGCATTGCGGTTGCCTTTCGTGATAAAGAGAATCGCTTCCTGCAGATCGAGCTGGTTGAGAAGCTCTTCCCAGCGCGGATCGTCATATTCTGCGCCCTTCATATCACTGAAGCTCAGCCCGTTTTCGCTCTTTTTATTGAAAAGGATCTCTGATACATCATCATTTTCAGCTATGGCATAGAAATCATTCTTCAGATAGGGGAGCATCTCTTCCGGAAGTGTCAGACTATCATAGGTCTTCGGCCAGGTACCCGCCCAGTCGGAACGGGAGAGATATGTTACCGTTCCGGGCACCCATGTGTTATAATCCGCGTCACCAAGATGATTGGACACCTTGACACCGCTTTTGGTAATGGCATAAGTCGTTGCATCTTTGCCACCATCGGGGTTATAAGCCCAGCTTTTTACGTTGTCTGCATTGCCTGCAGCATCAAATCCCTGTGCCTTGAGCACATTGTTGACTGCTTCATGGCTGCCGTCAGCAATCGTAAAGTAGTAATCCCCGGCATCAAGAATAAACGTCTCAGATTCTGCATCGTCATAACTGCTCAGATTCTGGAGATCTGCCGTGATTGTGACGCTCACACTTTCGCCCGGCTGAAGGACGGAAGTTTTGCCGTAGTCGAGTAGGACGATGGCCGATTTCTCAACACCGCCTTCAATGTACGGTGCCTGTGCATAAAGCTGGACAGGGGTCTTGCCAGCCGCGTTCCCTGTATTCTTAACAGTGACAGCTGCAGTAGCTGTGTTCCCTTTTACGTCAACATCGACACTTTCGAGCGTTTTGCTGAATGTTGTGTAGCTCAGGCCGTATCCAAAGGGATAGACTACTTCTTCATCATAATTCCATCCGGCTGCAGAATCAAAGGCTCCGACTTCGGAATCTGCATTTCCTCTGCCCATAACTGTATCCGCATAGCGGGTTTCATAGTAACGATATCCGGTATAGATCCCTTCCGCTTCGATGAGGTAATTGTCCCCACGGTCGACAGCAGTGTCCAGATAATCGCCCGCATTGCTCCATGAAATAACGCCGAAGTTTGCCATAGCCGGAGCAGATGTCGTGTCAGATGCATACAGGTCGGGCAGAGCTCCGGAAGGATTGACTTCTCCGGTAAGGATATCCACAACTCCGCGCATGCCGTAGTTGCCCGGCAGCCCGATCCAGAGAATGGCAGATACCTTCGGATCATCTTCCAGTTCACGGATTTCCATCGTATTGGCAGAATTGATCAGGACAACGACCGTTTCAAACTTCTCTTCTGCAAAGGAAACCAGTGCGCGTTCCGCATCAGTGAGCGCCAGAGGATTCCTGGCTCCATAGGACGGGTCAATGCCCGTTGCACCGGGGTAATAGTCACCGGCTTCAGACCCCGGCCTTCCGAGGACGACAATTGCCGCATCGTGATATTTCTCCAGGCTATCCGTAAAGCTGCCGTCAGATGCTTCCAGCTCTTTAACCGTCGGCTCTGCAACAACGTATTGCGGTTCTCCCCCAAGGGGTACCCCAGAAAAGCTGGCCGAAAACTTATTGAGCTTCTTGTAATCAGCGCTTCCGTCCAGCGTTTTGTATACGGCATTCACTGTCTCGTTCACAGAGAAGCCCTTTTCCGTCAGAGCCTGTGTAAGGCTGACATTCTGTGCGCTCGGCACGCTGACGCCGATGGTCGCCCCGTAAAGCGTCTTCGCATCTGCCCGAAGGCCGAGAAGCGTTACGCTTCTTGCATTTTCAGGGAGCGGGAGGGCACCTTCATTTTTCAGAAGAACTGCACCTTCCTCCAAAAGGGCTTCCCCGATTGCCTCATTTGCAGCAACCAGCTCCGTTGTGTCTGCATAATCTGCCACAAAGGTACTGTAAAGTTCTCCGCCTTCTGTGTCAGTGACGACGGTATAACTCTTTGTTCCGAAGAAACCGTCCACCACATTCCGGTTTGCCTCAAGTGCAGTACCGGCTGTTGATCCAATCAGGATCAGCGCCGCGAACAGGCAGGCAAAGCCGCGCCAGATATTCTTCTTCATGCATTCCCTCCTGTAAATCCCGGATGAAAACATGGCCTGTTTTCTCCGTTTTTTTTATACTATTCTTATGATCGCTGCCAGTAACTATAGCATGAAAAAAAGCCCAAAAAAAGGGCTTTTCCTCGAATGACCTGCGTGCAGACGTAAACCGTTTTTTATGCCGTTCACGTCAAAAAAAGAGCGTGAACGGAATTTGACACGTCCACGCTTCCATATTCTGTTTTATTCGTTTTCTGTATCAGGCCGCATAACCACACTGAGTTTGAAAATACCGTTTTCCGCCCGTACAGACATAGAACCCTGATGCTTTTCCGCAATGTGTTGAATGGAGCGGAGACCGAATCCGTGGCCGCTTCCCGTTTTGGTCGTATGAAACAGACCGTTTTCTTCTGCCTGGCGGTTCCCTTCATAGGTGTTTTCCACCTGCAGCACAACAAAACCGCTCCGTGAATTGCTTTTCAATGATATCATCCGGTTTGCCGGATCGGAGACTTTGGATGCTGACTCCAGTGCATTGTCCAATGCATTTCCGAAGAGGGAATAGATCTCGCGCTCAGAAAGAAAATCAAACAGAGACCCGTCTATCATATAGGAGAACTTGACTTTATGCGGAAGGCACAGGATGTTTTTCTCCGTCAGCACAATGTCAACGGTCTTATTTCCGCATTCAATCACGGTGGAGTATTCATTGATGGAATCTTCCAACTCAGTGAGGTGTTCATCAAAACTTGCTTTTCCCGCCTCAGAGCGGATAGCAGCAATCTGATGCTTCAGATCGTGACATTTCGTCTGCAGAGTCACAATACCGTCATGGCTCATTTCATAATACCGCATTTTATTGCTGATAAAATCATGCATGGTGCGGTTTTCATGGCGAAAGCTGTCCAGCATGGCAATCATCAGAAGGGCCGAGAAATTCAGTGCCGAATACAGCAGCGCACACAGATAATACAGGAACAGTGTCGTGCTGGTGCCAGTAAATACCTGCCCGCAGTATTCCAGTATCGTAAGCAGTAATACAAAAATGCCGGAAAGCGAAATCATGACCTTCGGCGGAGCATGATAAGGCGGCTCTTTCACGATTTTTTTATACAGGAAACTGCAAGCCAGGCTGATCACCAGATAAACAATATATGAAACCAGAGAACCTGTAATACTGTTGTCAGACCAGGGGGCAGTGAAATCCTCTACGAGAAGGAGACTCCCGACCAGCTTAAAACCGTTCCACGCAATTTCAAACACTGTCAGGGCAAGGATCCCCAGATAAAGTGCCTCTGAAAAAACAGCTTTATAGCAGAAAAAGCATCCGAAAAGGAACAGAAGATACAGTGTAAGTAGGCGTATGCTGTAGCAGAGCCCTTTCCAGTGGATTTCCGTGAAAAGGGTATCTGATCCAAATCGCGTCAGCCAGCTGACTGCACACATAGCCAGCAGAACGCAGCAGGCCCGCAGAGAAAACCGGCTTTGTTTCGGCGCTGTGTTCAAAAGGAGCAGCAGCACAAAAAAAACGATAGCTGCAGAGATTCGGTGATCAACCGATCCTATCCATGCAAGATCAGTAATCATAGGTTATCTCCCAGATAACTGGAAAAACGCTGCATCAGTTCCTGCCTGTGAGATCTTGAAACAGGGATCTGCGTATTGCCTACCATAAGCGTATCCTTTGAAACTTTTGAGACATACCGCAGGTTGACAATGTAAGATCGATTGCAGAGCACAAACCGTTCCGGATCAAGCTTTTCCAGGACATCTGAAAGCCTGCCGCGGCAGGAGTACTCCCCTGTCTCCGTATGGTAAATGAGCACA
>JAFQZI010000139.1 GCA_017406005.1 Oscillospiraceae bacterium
CAGGAGGAAAAGCGCCGCTTCTTCATCAAATTCAATGTGGACGGGCTTTTGCGCGGAGATTACAAGTCCCGCATGGATGGTTACGCGGTCGGTCGGCAAAACGGCTGGCTCTCTGCAAACGACATCCGGGAGCTCGAAAACATGGATCAGATCCCGGAGGAGGACGGCGGCAACCTGTACCTCATCAACGGGAACATGACCAAACTCAAAGATGCCGGGATTTTCGCCGGTAACGGGAAGGAGGAAACCAATGAGTAGGTTTTGGAAATGGGTGACCAATCAGGCACCCGATCCGGGCGGGCAGGACCCGGCACCGAAAACCCGGACCCTGTATCTGAACGGCACGATTGCCGAGGAGAGCTGGTTTGACGATGATGTCACACCGGCTCTTTTTGCTGAGGAGCTGGAAAGCGGCTCCGGGGATATCACGGTCTGGATCAACTCACCCGGTGGCGACTGCTTTGCCGCTGCCCGCATTTACAACATGCTCCGGGACTACAAGGGCAAGGTCACCGTCAAGGTGGACGGCCTCGCGGCCTCGGCGGCATCCGTCATTGCAATGGCGGGAGATACGGTGCTGGTATCGCCGGTCAGCATGCTGATGATCCATAACCCCGCCACCATTGCGATGGGCGATCACACGGAGATGGAGAAAGCCATCGCCATGCTGGAGGAAGTGAAGAATTCCATCATCAATGCCTATCAGGTAAAAACCGGGCTCTCGAAACAGAAGCTCTCGCAGCTGATGGAGGACGAGACCTGGATGAACGCCAAGCGGGCCGTGGAGCTTCATTTCGCGGACGGGATCATCGAGCGGGAGCAGGCAGACGCCGCACCGGTATCCGATGCTATCCAGTTTGGCAGAAAGCCTTTCGTGCAGCAGGTCACGAACCGGGTCAATGAGCATTATCACATCGAAACGCCTGCAGAAACCATCAATGCCGCCGATCTGTATGACCGGCTGAAAACCATCAAAGAAAAATTCTGAGGAGGATTTTTATCATGACTATTCAGGAACTTTACGCAAAACGTGCAACCGCGTGGGAAGCTGCCAAGCAGTTTCTCGATACTCATCGCATGGAAAACGGCACCCTGTCCGCTGAGGACGGTGCGACCTATGATCGCATGGAGGCCGAGATCAATGATCTTACCAATGAGATCAACCGCATGAACCGTCTGAAGGAGCTGGAGGCTGCCATGAGCCAGCCGGTCAATCAGCCCCTTACCGGTAAGCCCATGAATGGCCGCATGGAGGGCGAGCAGGCTACGGGCCGTGCCTCCAAACAGTATGTAAAGGACATGCTGACGGCCATGCGCTCCAACTTTCGCCAGATCAGCAACGTGCTGGAGGAGGGCAACGACGCCAACGGCGGCTACCTCGTCCCGGATGAGTGGGACCGCCGCCTGATCGATGTGCTGACCGAGGAGAACATCTTCCGTGGCCTCGCCACCCGGATCACCACCTCCGGTGAGCACAAGATCAACATCGCCGGTACCAAGCCTGCTGCCAGCTGGATCGAGGAGGGCGGTGCGCTGGTCTTCAGCGATGCCACCTTCGCCCAGAAGACGCTGGATGCCCACAAGCTCCATGTCGCCATCAAGGTGACCGAGGAGCTGCTGTACGACAACGCCTTCAATCTGGAGAGCTACATCATCAACCAGTTCGGCAAGGCCATCGGTAACGCTGAGGAGGACGCCTTCCTGAACGGCGACGGCACCGGCAAGCCTGCGGGCATCTTCGATACCGTCAAAGGCGGCACCTTCGCGGTGGAACTGGCCAACACCGGTATCAAGACCGACGATGTGCTGACCCTGATCTATGCGCTGAAGCGTCCCTATCGTAAGAAGGCGTCCTTCATCATGAACGACAGCACGCTGGCCGCGCTGCGCAAGCTGAAGGATAACAACGGCGCGTACATCTGGCAGCCGTCCTATCAGGCCGGTGAGCCGGATCGCCTCTGCGGTTATGCCGTGCATACGTCCGCTTACTGCCCTGAGCTCGAAGCGGGCAAGGCTGCCATTGCCTTCGGTGATTACAGCTACTACAACATCGGCGACCGTGGCACCCGTTCTCTGCAGCAGCTCCGTGAGCTCTTCGCCGGTAACGGCATGATCGGCTACGTCATGAAGGAGCGCGTCGACGGTCTGCTGGTGCTGCCGGAGGCCGTGCAGATTCTTTCTGTGGCGGGTGGCAACGGCTAAGCATGACGGAAAGGAGGCTGCCCCATGACACTGATTTCGCTGGAAGAAGCCAAACTGTACCTCCGGGTGGATTCTGCGGATGAGGATGCTGTGACCGGCAGCCTCCTCTCTGCAGCCGCACGGCTCTGCGTGGATGTGGCCCGCCTGACGGATGAGCAGTGGGCAGATATCGACTCGGACAAAACCCGCTCCGACCGCTATAGTACGGCGGAGCTTAACTCTGTCCGGGAAACGATGCGCGTGGCGATCCTGTACACGCTGGGTTATCTATATGAGCACCGGGAGGAAGCCGATCACCATGATCTGACCCTTACGCTCAGGTCACTATTGTTCGGCATCCGGGAAGGAGCCTGGTCATGAATATTGCTGGGCTCCGGGTACGGATCACCATACAGAAGAACACCACGGTTACCGATCAGTACGGCAATCATACCTCTGCATGGACGGATTACTTCTCCTGCTGGGCCACAGCGGTTTCCAGCGGCAAGAGCGCCGAGGAGACCCAGAACGCCGCTACCACACAGGAGGCCGACCGGCTGGATTTCACCCTGCGCTGGTCCTCTGAGACCGCCGCCGTTGACAGCAAGCATTATCGTTTCCTGCTGGATGGCCGTATTTACAACATCCTGAGTATCGACGAAATGGGCTTTCGCCATAACAGCTGGAAGTTCCACACCGGGCTTACAGAGAGGTGACGCCTATGAGCTACCAGAAAGTGAGCATCGATCAGATGGCCGACGTGATCATGGAAAAACTGGACAAGTTCAAAGACACCGGCATTGAGGAAGTGAAGAAGGCCTGCAAGCATGGCGGGAAGATCGTCAAAGAGGACATCAACGCCTCTGCGCCGGTCCGTACCGGGAAGTATGCCAAGTCATGGACCTATAAGGTGACCGCCGAGGATTCATCCAGCATTGAGGTGACGGTGTATTCGCCATCCCGGTATATGCTGGCCCACCTGCTGGAAAACGGCCATGCCAAACGCGGTGGAGGCCGGGTCCGCGCCATTCCGCATATTGGACCGGCGCAGGATCACGCCGAGCAGGAAATTGAACGGGAGTTGGAGCGGACGCTGAAAGGATGATGCCTATGACTTATGCAGAGATTATGGCCATGCTGCAGGAAGCAGGCCTGCCGATGGCTTATGACCATTTTGCTGAGGGCGAGTCTCCGGACCCGCCGTTTCTGGTGTTCCTGTTCCCATCCTCGGATAACTTCTCCGCTGATGGGATCGTGTATCAGAAGATCGACGAGCTCCACATTGAGCTGTACACAGATAAGAAGCAGCCGGATGTGGAGACCGCGCTGGAAACCGTGCTGGATCGGCACGGCATTTTTTATGACAAAACCGAGGTCTGGATCGAATCGGAGCGCCTGTATGAGGTGCTGTATTCGACCGAGGTCCTCAGAACAGAATGACAGGAGGAATTCGCAATGCCGAATAACAAGGTAAAGTTCAATCTGAAGAATGTGCATTACGCACTTCTGACCCTGACGGGCAATACGCCGTCCTATGGTACGCCGGTTCCGGTTCCCGGCGCGGTGTCCCTTTCGCTGGATGCCAACGGAGAGCCGGAGAACTTCTACGCCGACGGACTGGTGTATTACGTTATCAACAACAATATGGGCTATGACGGCGATCTGGAGCTGGCCATGATCCCGGAGTCCTTCCGCACCGAAGTGCTGAACGAGGCGCTGGACGATAATGGCGTCCTGATCGAAAACTCCGAGTCCCAGCTGGCGGCCTTTGCGCTGCTGTTCGAGTTCGACGGTGATCAGAAACATATCCGCCATGTGCTGTATAACTGCGCCGCCTCTCGTCCCGGCATCGAAGGCAAGACCAATGAGGAGAGCAAGGAGGTCCAGACGGAAACGCTGACCATCAAGGCCTCTCCGCTGCCGGATGGCACGGTCAAGGCCAAGACCGGCGATACCACGGATACCGGCACCTACAACAACTGGTACAGCGCCGTGTATCTCCCGATCTCCGCTTCCGGCGGGGATAGCGGGGATGATCCGGACAACGGGGAGGGCTAAGCGATGGCACTGACAAAAACGATCAACATTGACGGCAAGGAGGTCACCTTCCGGGCCTCCGCCGCCATCCCGCGCCTATACCGGGTGAAGTTCCACCGGGACATCTATAAGGACCTCGACGCGCTGCAGAAAGCGATGGACGGGAGTGATGAGAAGGCCTCCACGCTGGACACCTTTTCGCTGGAGCTCTTTGAAAACATCAGCTTCATTATGGCGCGGCATGCCGATCCTTCCATCCCGGATACGCCGGAGGAGTGGCTGGAGCAGTTCAACACCTTCTCCATTTATCAGGTGCTGCCGCAGATCATTGAACTGTGGGGCCTGAACCTGCAGACGGATGTAACGGTTAAAAAAAACAGCGTCTGACCGAGAGACCGATGACCACGGCGCTGTTCCTGCTGCGCTGCATACAGATCGGATTATCCATCCGTGATCTGGACCTTCTGACCATCGGGATGGTCAACGATCTGTATGCCGAAAGCCGGAACGACGAATGCCAGGACAGCTATCGGCAACTGGCGTCGCAGGAGGACATGGACCGATTCTGATCAGAAAACCCCGCCAGAGCAATCGTGCTTTTGGCGGGGATTCTGTTAAAGATCGTGTTTTGTTCTGCGGGAGTGGGCGATTTCGTAGACCTCTTCATCCTCGCGTACACCAACCACGATGATGAGCATCTGTGATTCAGTCTTCACCAGCTTATACACGACGCGAATGCCCGCGCCGCGCAGCTTGATTTTCAGAAGGTTGGTAAGATTCAGCCCGCGCTTGTGCCCGAGAGGCTTCCCGTAGCCGCCTTCATTCTGCGGCAGAGGATTCTCCTGCACCTTGGCGATGGCCTTTTTCACCATTACCTGCTGTGTGCGCGACAGGCTGTCGAGGTCTTTATCTGCCTCGGGGAGGTATTGTACGGACCAGTTCATTCGATCTCCACCTCACCGATGGAGTCGAGATCCTCCTGTGTGATGCCAAGGCGCTCCCAGACCTTCTCCTCCGGGATAAGAGTAGAGGGGTCATAGTTTGCCATGCGCTCGGATGCAATCGCAAGCAGTCGCGCATCGTTTACTTCATCCATCAAACGAACGTACTCGTCAGGAGAAAGAAGAACACACTCCGCTGCATTGTTTTTCATGACAACCTTTGCACCGGTGGCTTTTACTTCTTCAAAGATTTTTCCAGCAAGGCCACGGTTAAAGTGTGTGATCGGAACGGTATTCTGAATGGCGCTGATAACAGACGGCATAAAAATCATCTCCTTTCGGTCCTGTAATAAGGATACCACGCAGATAATGGGAAGTCAAGATATAGGTCAATAAATTCGTTAACCAATTATATGCAATTATGAGGAAGGAGGTGCTGCCCTATGGCCGGAGGTAGGATAAAAGGCCTGACCGTCACGATTGATGGCGATACCACAGGCTTGTCGAAGGCGCTCGCCGACGTCAATAAGGAAATCAAGAATACACAGTCTCAGCTGAAGGACGTGGACAAGCTCCTCAAGCTCGATCCCGGCAATACGGAGCTTCTTTCCCAGAAGCAGCGTCTGCTGGGTGACGCCATCGGCGAGACCAAGGATAAACTGGAAACCCTGAAAACGGCATCCGAGCAGGCCAACATCGCTCTTGCCAACGGGGAAATCTCTCAGGAGCAGTTTGATGCCCTGCAGCGAGAGATCATCGAAACCACAGAGGAACTGAAACGGCTGGAGGAACAGGCAAAGCAGTCCTCAACGGCCCTGCAGGAGATCGCCGCCAAGGGTGAGAAGCTGAAGACTGTCGGAGATAACATTTCCGGTGTCGGCGAGAAGTTCCTGCCCGCGACGGCGGTGGTGGCCGGTCTCGGTACTGCCGCTGTGAAGACGGCAGCGGATTTTGATTCCGGCATGAGCAAGGTGGCTGCCGTTTCCGGCGCGACCGGGGATGAACTGGATGCCCTGCGGGAGAAAGCCCGTGAGATGGGCAGCAAGACCAAGTTTTCCGCATCCGAGGCCGCTGAGGCCATGAACTATATGGCGATGGCAGGCTGGAAGACAGAGGAAATGCTCGGCGGCATTGAGGGTATCATGAACCTCGCTGCCGCATCCGGCGAAAACCTCGCCACCACATCAGATATTGTGACAGACGCCCTGACGGCCTTCAGTTTGACCGCTGCCGATTCAGGGCATTTTGCTGACGTTCTGGCAGCGGCCTCGTCCAACGCCAATACGAATGTCAGCATGATGGGCGAAACCTTCCAGTACGCCGCGCCTATCGCCGGTGCGCTGGGTTTCTCCGTAGAGGATACCGCCGAGGCCATCGGTCTGATGGCAAACGCCGGTATCAAGGGATCACAGGCCGGTACATCTCTTCGTACCATCATGAACAACCTCGCCGGGGAGGTAAAAATCTGCGGTGAGGCCATCGGTGAGGTCACCATTCAGACCACCAATGCGGATGGCTCCATGCGTGAGCTTTCGGATATTCTTGCTGACTGCCGCGCTGCCTTCTCCCAGCTTTCTGAGTCGGAGCAGGCCGCCGCTGCCGAGGCACTGGTGGGCAAAAACGCCATGTCCGGTTTCCTCGCGCTGATGAACGCTGGCGAGGGAGATATCAACAAGCTCTCCTCGGCCATCGCCAACTGTGACGGGACCGCGCAGAGCATGGCAGAGACCATGCAGGACAATCTGGAGGGCCAGCTGACTATCCTGAAATCGCAGCTGCAGGAGCTCGCCATTTCCTTCGGTGAAATCCTCATGCCTGCGATCCGGGGCATTGTCAGCGCCTTGCAAAAGGTGGCCGATTGGCTGAACAGCCTCTCGGACGGTGCGAAGAAAACCATCGTGACGATTGCGCTGATCGTGGCGGCCATCGGGCCGGTGCTGATTGTGGTCGGTAAGGTGATCTCCGCCATCGGTACGATCATGACATGGGTCCCGAAAATCGCCAGCGCCATCAATGTGGTGAAGGGAGCTCTGACCGCGCTCCATGCGGTCATGATGGCAAACCCGATCATTCTGATCATCGCCGCCATTGCCGCGCTGGTCGCCGCCTTCATCTACCTGTGGAACCACTGCGAGGGCTTCCGTAATTTCTGGATCAACCTGTGGGAAGGCATCAAAAGCGGTGTAACCACGGCAGTGGAGGCCATCGGCAATTTCCTGAGCAATGCTTGGGATGCAATCAGAACGACAGCGGAAACTGTGTGGAATGCCATATCTGGATTCTTTACCGGGGTCTGGACGGCAATCAGCACGACAGCCACCACGGTTTGGACCACAATCCGGGACGGCATCACCGGGGCCATGCAGTCGATCTGGGAAACCATCACTACAGTATGGAACGCGATCTATGAGTTTTTTGCACCTTTGCTGCAGGCGCTCCGATATCTGTTCGAGACCATCTGGCAGGCCATCCAGATTTTAATCGGCATGGCGCTGGATTGGATCTACGAAAAGATCATGATGATCTGGAACGGGATCGTGGAGTTCCTGACCCCGATTTTGGAGGGCATCCGGGCCTTCTTCCAGACCATCTGGGACGCGATCATTAATGCGATCTCCACGGCGCTGGAGGCAATCCGCAGCACAGTGGAGCGGGTGTGGAATACGATCAGCAGCTTCCTTCACGGGATTCTGAGCACAATCTCCAATGCCATCTCCACGGCATGGAACAACATCCGCAATACGATCACCACGATCATGAACAACGTGCATACCACGGTGGTCAACATTTGGAACCGGATGAAGAGCGGGATCAGCAGCGTGATCAACCAGATCGTGAGCGTCATCCGCAACGGCCTGAATCAGGCGGTGAGCTTCGTGAAGAACCTGATCGGTCAGGCCTTCAGCTGGGGCCGCGATCTGATCATGGGCATTGTGAACGGTATCCGCAGCGCGATCAGTGCTGTGGCAAGCGCCTGCACGAGCGTGGCGAATACCATCCGCTCCTACCTGCATTTCTCGGTTCCGGATGTAGGCCCGCTGACAGACTATGAGAGCTGGATGCCGGACTTCATGAAAGGCATCGCGCAGGGCATCGAAAAGAGCAAGGGCCTTGTATCGGATGCGATGGACAGTGTTGCCGCCGGGATGAACATCTCCCCGATGATCACAGCAAACGGTCCTGCTATGCTGGCAGGCTCCGGGCCGAGCAGAGAGAGTGGGCTTTTGCAGCAGCTCATGGATGCAGTGTCAGGGCTGAACGGTCAAAACGGCGGAGACATTACAATCCCGGTGTATATCGGGCAGGATCGTATTGACGAAATTGTGGTAACCGCTGCGCAAAGGGCGACTTACCGGTCAGGAGGCAGATAATGTTTCAGGAACTGAAGATCAATGGAACGGCGCTGCCGAGGCCGGATGGTAATCTGGAGTTTGTCAGCGAGAAGGTAAAAACGGAGTATGAGACGGAGGCCGGAACCACACAGGTCTCCGTCCGCAGGGAATCCAAACTGAACATCTCCGGAGCATGGACCCTGACCGGAAGCTGGGTGGCGCTTTTCCGCATGTGGGCCAGCATGGACTCCGTGACGGTCGCAGCCTTTTTCCCGGAGAAGGACAGCATGTCAGATCATGAGTGCCAGTTCACCATCACAAGTGAAAAGCATGTGCGTAATGCGCGGGAGCAGCTCCACACCGATGGCCTGTACCAGCTGACCGTGAAAATGGAGGAGCTGTAATGTATTCCGTATCACAGAGATTTATAGAGGCGATGAAGAAACCGGTCCAGCGCCACAGGATCAAGGGCACGGTGAACGGGGTCGCCTTTACAGAAGAGAATATTCTGTCTGGGTCCTTCTCCATTACGGGGCAGTGCTCGGATACTTCCAATGTACAGATCGGGCAGGTCTACACCAGCGAGCTGAAAATCACGCTGTTGAAGGGCCTGCCGATCTCCCGTTATACCCTGAAGGATTCGGAGATCATTCCGTATTTTGGCCTGCGGCTGGATACCGGTGTATATGAGTATATTCCGCTGGGTGTGTTTACGATCAGCTCGGCAAGCTGGGCCGCCAGCGGTGTGGAGATCACGGCCTATGACAACATGTCAAAACTGGATCGGTCCTTTTCCACCACCAATTTGTCCGGGACGCCATACGACCTGCTGGTGCTGGCCTGCACCTCCTGCGGCCTTGAGCTGGGGATGACCTCACGGGCCTTTCGGTCCTTTGCCAACGGGACCCGGCAGCTGCAGCTTTCCGAGGACAACGATATCGATACATGGCGCGACTGCGTTTCGTGGATCGCCCAGACCTGCTGCTGCAATGTGTTCGCAGACCGGACCGGGAAGATCGTTCTGAAAGCCTACGGCCAGACGATTTCCGACAGTATCGATACCGAGCACCGGCTCACCGGCAGCACCTTCGGAGATTATGAAACCCGATATACGGGACTCTCCGTCGTGGATATCGCAAACCAGATGACGGTCTACTACAACGAGCCGGAAGATGATGGTCTGACCTATAACCTCGGGTCCAATCCCTTCCTCCAGACTGAAGACAGTGAGGCGATGTGCCGGGAAATCCTGTCCGCCATGCAACAGATCTGCTATGTGCCGTTTTCTGTGGATATGATCGGCAATCCCGCCTATGACCTGATGGATAACATCCGGTTTGAGGGCGGATTTGCTGACAGCAGCAAGGTCTCCTGCATCACGAAGTACACCTTCAAATACAACGGGAAATACTCCATCGCCGGTGTCGGCAGCAACCCGGCGCTGGCCTCTGCCAAGAGCAAGAGCGACAAGAACATCTCTGGGCTGATGGCGCAGGTATCTTCCATCACCAGCTCCATCAACCGGCTGATCTATGACTTTAATACCGGGCCGCTGGTGGTGGAGCAGGACGAGCAGACGCTTGGAATGCTGACCTATTACATTTCCCAGAAGGCCGACGTTGAGGGCCATTTCCTTATGACCTATACGGCCAGCGAGTCCACGCACCTGACGCTCCGGTTTTATGACCAAGGCGTGGAGGAACTGTACTCCCCATTGGAATTTGACATTCTGGAGGGTGAGGGCAGCATCGGCATCCCGCATGCATACCTCAATCGTGGTGTCGGCATCCACGGTGTGTATGTGACAGCGACGGTACTCTCCGGGCATCTGGATATCGAGACACGAGGCGTTTTCTTCACCATCGACGCAGGCAACTTTGCCGAGGCCGTGGATGATATTTCGATGGATGTCCGGGATATCACCATGCGGCAGCTTCTGGAATCCAACGGACCAGACCAGATCTGGATCGTCGGTCTGGAGGACGGAAAGATGCTGGTCAGCCGCAGAGACTACCGGGAAACCTATACCGCCAATCCTGTGTGGACGGGCGTCTACACAGCGGGCGAGGCAATTGACGCCGCCATCGAGTTTGACGGCATTTGGGTCCTGCGGGACAACGCGGACAACTTTACAATCGAGACAGAGGACCAGCCCTGGTATTTCTGGGTCATCCCGGACGGGACGCTCCTTGCCCAGCATGGGGAAGATGAGACCACGCGCCTGACACTGGATACCGGTGTGAGTGCGGTCAGTGCCTGCCGGGGATACAGCTCCAATCTGTATCCGGAGCAGGATCAGGGCCTTGTGGTCGCCTATGTCAAAGGCGGCCTGCCATACTACAGGCAGTACGTTTTTGACGTCGGCCTTGGCACAAAGCATTGGCTGGACGCGGAGCTTCTGGTCAACGAGCCTGTGGACTCCTTCCGGGTCCATCGCCTGAATGATTACCGGCTGGGTTTTGAGCTCTCCAACCAGAACAGAAACCTCTGGGTGTATACCTCCCGGACCTATGTTGCGCAGGCCGTGCCAAAGGAAAGAGTGGACTTTTTCCTACAGGATAATCTGGCTTTCCTATATTGCCCGTCCGATACCGATTTGAGCGTGCATTATGAGCTTTTTTTCAGTGAGGACCTTTTGACCATTCAAATCGGTGTGGATCGGGAGCTCGTCTGCTTCGACAGCAACATGCGGGATGTGATCACATTCAATGAGGACAGCGTGAACTATTCCGCTGTAGAGAAGATTTCCTATGAGAATTTTGACGGCTCCGCGCTGATTACGATTTTGCTGAAGGAGCCGCCGAAACAGCTGATTACCTATGTCTATGTCAATGCGGGCAATACCAATGATCTGCTGTGCCGGATCGGTTCATGGGGAACGGTTGTATGCCCGTCTGTGCGACTGACAATCGATACAACGATCTATTGCCGGATGGCGCTGGAGGAGAATATAACCTTTGAGAACACAGGCCACAATATCGCCTATGCGCCGATCACCGAGAAAACATACAACCTGAAGGAAAACGTGCCGCTTACTGCCGGTGCGCTTTCTCTCCGGTATTCCGCTGTCGGGTATCTCCGACACCGGCCAGCAGCAGAGGCAGTTGACATTGCGTATCTGTCCGGCGGCCTTGAGTACAAACAAACCGGCGAATCGCCAGTCTGATGGGAGGACCTATGAAAACGCAGAAATTCGGTATGAAGAATACCTATACGATTTACAAGTTTGTGGATGGGAAGAAGCAGGTGCTGGCCCATTTCCACAACCTTATTACATCCCGGATGAAACAGCAGCTTGTGGCGAACAACGGCATGCGCCTGCATTCCATCTGGTTTGGAGATGGGAGCGCGGAGCCGTCAGAATCAGATACGGCGCTGACACATCCAGTCTGGACCTTTAGCTGGAACTACGGGAACATCATCTCGGTGGAGCGGCCCACGCTCTCGCAGGATGGCAAGTGGAATATCCTCTGTACTGCAAAGATTGATGCGACCTCGGCTTATGTGGGCACGGTGTCCGAAATCGGGCTGTATATTACAACCGGGAGCTCTTCGATGGCGCTTGGCACCCATGCGCTCATCAAGGACGCTGAGGGTAACCCCATGACGATTACCAAGACCGATACCGAGGTGCTGTATGTGGATATCCATATTCAGTACCAGCTTTCCAGCGGAGATGAGTTTGAATGGACACCGTGGTACTACTACCTGCTGGGGACGGCGGCAAGCGCAAAAACATGGCCGCAGCTGCCGGTTCTTTGCAGCATGCAGATTGCAATGCTCCGGGCTTATCCCGATCTGATCAGCAACGGGAACATCATCGGCAGTAAGGTGCTGCTGACCAATTCCTATAACGCCTCAACCGGTGTGCTGACCTGCTCGGGTGGCAGATTCGGAACTGAGAATCAGCCCACGCAGGACTATGTGAACGCCATCGGCCTGATCCCGGCTTTCTGGGGCAGCCCAAGCTATGACTACTACAGGCCCAATGTCCCGATTGGCGTATGGAAATTTCCGAATCCGGATCTCTTTCCCAATACCACGCTGTCGGATATGCGCGTGGGCACCGGCGACGGAGAGACTACAGATTTCACGCCGCCGCTGAACCTGTGGGTAAAGGACACAGAGCGCATCTATATTGATGGCGTGCTGCAGGTCCGGGATGTGGATTACACCTGCGACCACCGGAATAATCTGAGCAATCTGTATTCCCTGAATCCGAGCATCTTCTGCGATCTGAAAAACGAACTGGTACGGCTCGACAGCACCGGCACCACAGGTATGGGCTATCATCCACTGAAGGGTGGCGGCAATGACGTGTCCTCCGGCTCAAATAACGAGCGCCGAATGTATATTGTGTGGAACAAGGATCACCCGCTGGAGTGGGAGCTGGAGGCAGATCCACAGATCGGCATCGACGCGGACTACTTCCAGATGAACGCCATCCAGAACACCGGCGGCAACTACTGGCGCTATGCGATCTTTACCCTTAGCTATTCCGAGGATGGAGAAACCTGGACGGATGTTGGCAGCTATACGGTCACGAGCAACAGCAACGCCGCTGCCTCGTATAAGTTCGAGTTCCCGGAGACCATCACAGCGCAGCACTGGCGACTAAGCGTGGATGTGTCAGGCTGCTCGGATGCGGTCAAGAATGGCAGGTTTTACTCGGAAGCTGTCAGCTATCTCCACAGGAACGGCGCTCCGATCCGCTTCATGCAGGCACCTGCCGACGGCGCGATCATTACCATGACCGCCGACATCGATAGACCGATGAAAAACGAGAATTTCATTCTGGATGTGAATCCGAGCTTTGCTCTGTGACGGGAGGTTGCCTATGGCTTTGACAATTGAAAATACCATAGACCTGACCGCCTACGCAGACAATCCTGCGCCGAAGGTTGTATCCCAGCTCTCCATCATTCACGAGTCGAGTGATGGAGAGCTGGTTCAGTATTACATCCAGCCGGTCAACCATACACAGGGCGACAAGAACACTTATGCCATAGGCGTCTATGACAAAGAGAGCCGCTCCTACACCTACAACGATTACCCGGAAGTGATCTGGGGAGAGCCGGGGCAGCGTATCTGCGG
>JAFQZI010000140.1 GCA_017406005.1 Oscillospiraceae bacterium
AACGTCAATTCCTACGGAAAAGATCTTGACAACGGGACAGACTTTGCGGATCTGATCCGTATGGTGAATGATATTCCCGGCGAATTCCTGATCCGTTTTATGACAAGCCACCCGAAGGATGCCACGGAAAAACTGTTCCGGACAATGGCAGAGTGTGAAAAGTGTGCCCATCAGCTTCATCTGCCGGTTCAGGCAGGGAATGACAGGATCCTGAAAGCGATGAACCGCCATTATGATCGGGAAAAATACCTCACACAGGTGAGGCTTGCAAGGCAGTATATGCCGGATCTGGTGCTAACAACAGACATCATTGTCGGCTTTCCCGGAGAGACGGAGGAAGAATTTGAAGAAACCCTCAGCCTCTGCGAGGAAGTGCGTTATGATGCCATGTTCACATTTATCTATTCCAAGCGCGTCGGCACCCCTGCGGCTTCCATGCCGGATCCGTATACGCGTGAGGACAAGCAAAAACATTTTGACCGGCTGACCGAACTGGCGAACAGGATTTCCGGAGAGAAGCACGCGGCCTACATCGGGACGCACCAGCATGTGCTGATAGACGGTGAAACCGGCAAGGATGAGTTCAATCTTTCTGCGCGTACAAACGGAGGCAGGCTTGTGCATCTGAAGGGAGATCCGGCGCTGATCGGGCAGTTCCGGGATGTGCTTATTACAGACGGCAATACCTGGGCACTGTACGGGACCCTGGAAGAGAAATAGGAAAAGGAAAGACAATGGCTGAATTGACACCGATGAAAAGGCAATATCTGGAAATCAAAGAGCAGTATCAAGACTGCCTCCTGTTTTTCCGGCTGGGCGACTTTTATGAAATGTTTTATGAAGATGCCTATGTCGCTTCCAGAGATCTTGATATTGCCCTCACAACCAGAGATCGGAATGTAGAAAACCCGGAGGAACGCACCCCGATGTGCGGCGTCCCGTACCATGCCGCGGAGACATATATCGCAAAACTGATCGCAAAAGGGCATAAGGTGGCAATCTGTGAGCAGATGGAAGATCCTGCTCTGGCGAAGGGACTTGTAAAGAGGGATGTCATCCGCATCATTACACCGGGCACAGTTACGGAGAGTTCCATGCTGGAGGAGAACCGCAGCAACTATATCTGCGCCATTTCCCTCACCGGGCAGAAGGGCGGCATTGCTTTCTGCGATATCACGACGGGAGAAATGTGCTGTGCCGCTTTTGATGACGATGCGGTCAGCCATATCCTGAATGAGATGGGGAGGTTTTCCCCGCGGGAAGCGCTCCTCTCGGCAGAGGCGGCACAGAACCCCCAGATTACGGCCTTTCTTGCTGAAAAGCTGAACGCGATGCCTGAAACGGGAGAAGAAAAATTTGACTATCCCGGTGCGGCGGAACGGATGTGTACACAGTTTTCCTTCAGGAGTGTGGAGGAAGCAGGACTCCAAGATGCCGGCGGTGCAGTCTGTGCGGTAGGGGCTCTGCTGAAATATATCGATGAGACGCAGAAGTTTGATCTCAGCCATGTCAACTATCTGGACATTTTCAACGGTGGGAAGTACATGGAGATGGACTGGACGACCAGACGGAACCTGGAACTGACGGAATCCTTGCGGAGCGGAGAAAAACGGGGATCTCTGCTGTGGGTGCTGGATCGGACAAAAACGCCCATGGGTTCACGCCTGCTCCGTGCCTGGGTAGAACGCCCTCTTCTCTCTGTTGTGGCAATCCGGCGGAGGCTTGCAGCGGTTGACGAGCTTGTCAATGACAACGTCAACCGGGCGGAACTCCTGCTGAAGCTCCGGGAAATCAGTGACATGCAAAGGCTTGTCGGCCGATGCGTCTATGGTACGGCAGGAGGGCGTGACCTCCGGACACTTGCCAATTGCTGTTCTGCCCTTCCGGGGATCAAAACCATTCTGGCTGCATTCAGCTGCATGGAATTGAGGGAGATCGGTTCCATGGATATGCTGGAAGATATCCGGAGCTGTATCGATGCGGCTATCTGTGACGAACCGCCGTTTTCCGTAAGAGAGGGCGGTATCATCCGGACCGGATTTTCCAGAGAACTGGATGAGCTTCGCAATATCCGGGACAACGGAGCACAGATGGTAAAAGAACTCGAGGAGAGAGAGCGGGAACGTACCGGGATCAAGAAACTGAAGGTCGGGTATAACAAGGTTTTTGGGTATTATATCGATATACCCCGTTCTGCGGGGGACGTTGACATCCCTTCGGACTATATCAGGAAACAGACACTGGTATCGAATGAAAGGTATTTTACCCAGGAACTTAAAGAGCTTGAAAACACACTTATGACCTCGCGTGAGCGGATCAATGAGCTGGAATACAACTATTTTGCTGAAATCCGGGACCGTGTTGCCGCAGAGGTCGGCAGAATTCAGGCAACATCCGATGCCGTTGCAAGGCTGGATGCCCTGTGTTCTCTTGCTGAAACCGCTGTGAGGAATCACTATACTATGCCGGAAATCGATACCTCAGGGACGATCTCCATCACGGAAGGACGGCATCCGGTTGTAGAACAGACGCTGAAGGAAGTGCTGTTTGTCCCGAATGATACGTTCCTCAATACGGGCAGTGACCGTGTTGCGATCGTGACGGGGCCCAATATGGCGGGAAAATCGACGTATATGCGGCAGACAGCATTGATCGTACTGATGGCGCAGATGGGATCTTTTGTTCCTGCGCGGAATGCGACCATCGGGATTGTTGACCGTGTCTTCACGAGAATCGGAGCCTCCGATGACCTCGCTTCAGGACACTCCACTTTTATGGTAGAGATGAACGAGATGGCTAATATCCTCCGGTATGCCACAGGCGCTTCTCTGCTGATTCTCGATGAAATCGGAAGAGGCACCTCAACTTTTGACGGGATGGCAATAGCGAGAGCCGTGCTGGAGTACTGTGCAGATCGGAAAAAGCTTGGCGCCAAAACCATGTTTGCTACGCATTACCATGAACTCTCTTCCCTCGAAGGAGAAATTGAAGGAGTGCGCAACTATAATATTTCCGCGAAAAAGCAGGGAGGGACGCTTGTTTTCCTGCGAAAAATCATCCGCGGTGCCGCAGACGATAGCTATGGCATTGAAGTGGCAAAACTTGCAGGATTGCCGGATGCGGTAGTCAACAAAGCGAAAGCCTATCTGAAGGAGCTTGAAGAACAGGGCGTGAGCAGCCTGCCGGAACACCGGGAAGCGGGAAGCGGACAGATCAGCTTTGTTGATGTCGGGGTTGACGAGGTAAGGCGTATTCTGGATGCAACAGA